>DJKK01000128.1:7230-27113 GCA_002434595.1 Alphaproteobacteria bacterium UBA6544
AGCAGATGAGCGAGCCGAGTTGTCAGGACCCGGGTCTTTCCGGTCCCCGCGCCAGCAAGGACCAAGACAGGCCCATCCAGGGCCTCGACTGCGGCACGCTGTGCCTCGTTCAGCGAATCGAGATACAACGGCGCCACGCCGGGGCCAGCAACTCCCGGCGAAACTGTTGAATCGTGTGGGTTTACGTCCGCATCAAGCGGATCGCCCTGAAGCGGATCGCTCATGATCCCATTATAGCACCTTGGGCCAGAATACCATTGTGTTCACGATCTGGTGTGCAGGTCTGCCGGCAATGCGTAATTGGTATATAATGATCACCCGACACGCGAGGTGCGTTATGACTCCAAGGTATTGGCGTTCCATCGTTCTGTTTGCGGCCACTGACGTCTAATTACAAGACCGTATAGTTCTGCGGCGTCGACGGGATTTCCTATTCCGTCTTTAGGCGCAGTGCTTCCTTTGCCGCACCAGCCGCCACCGTTATGTCGTCCAGATTCTCCAAATGTCTCGCCCCAACACGTCCGCCTTATTAAAATCTAGAACGAAGCGTATCAGAGTAAGAACCATATTCCGATCGCCAGGTTGTTTTCGCAGGCACAGGTTTCAATGTGCTTTCTTCATCATTCCGATAAGTCGACCGACGCCTTCCGGATTCGGGAGCGTTGCGTGCGCGGCGCATACCTCGCTAACCCAGCTGGCAATCTCTCGCGACATCGGTCCAACGCGTCGGGTCCGCAGGTCAATGTGTAGTGATAGCAGTTCGTTGGTCGCCGCTAGGTAGCCCTTTTCGGCATGATACATTTCATGCCAAAAATGAATGCGTTTCTCGTCACAATTCAGAATGCGCGTGGTAAAGCGCAACGGGTCGCCTTCCTTCACTTCTTGGCGATAGGTGACATTCATATCGGCAACAAAAGTGGTAGTATTTTCCTTGGCCTTGTAATCGTGCGTTAACCTCAGGTAGTCCAACATTGCGTCGGTCGCATGATCGAAAGCCAATACATAGAATGCCACATTCATATGGCCGTTATAGTCGATCCATTCTGGGCGGACGGTTTCCTCGTGGATCGCGAGCGGGGTGGGGATTTCTTTTGATGTCATGGTGATGGACTTATTGCCAAACTTCGAAAATTAACAAAGGTGAGGATATGCTCAAGGGGTTTGGATTTCGAGCAGTGATTGTTCATACTGCCACAAGGGTATTTGCGCGCCGCTTATGACGGCAAGGGGGAAATATGTCGGAAAACGAAAGCCCATCGCCGACCGCTTCGTCGGCGCCTGCCGGGTTGCCCATTTTTGCTTGGGCTGGAGGAATTGTCGTTCTGGCGACACTCTCATTCGTATTGCTATACGCCTATGGCGATCCGAGACCTACCTCCGTTGATTCGACAAAGATTGTTGGCAGTCCGCAGACGATTCCGTCCGTTGTGCCCGGAAGAGAGTACTATCGTATCCGCGCGAAATATGAGCCGCTGCCCGCGCAAGGTGAGGCGGGTGACCCGATTGCCGGTCTATGGATTTCATTATTCGGAAATGCCGTGGCCGAGGCGGGCGCGGTGTCTGTCAAATTGCGTTTATCCCATCCTGGGGCTCTTAGTTTGGCTCGTGACGATGATGGTTACCTGCTACTTGATACAGGTACCGGCGCGTCATCGAATAGCGCGGCGACTCCGTTCATGATACGCCGACCGAACGAGCGGGTTGAGCTTCGGCTTGATATTTCACCGGCCGCTTCAGCGCCCGCGGGCGTATTAGCCAAATTGCTACGTGCCACCGGTAGCGATCGTCCCAAGTTTAGCGACTGGATATCGGTCTTTTCAGACACATCTGTGGGTACCGCCAAGAAACTCGACGCGTCGAATTCAGTCTTAGCCGTGAGGGATTTCGGAGGGCGCGTGATCGGTAGGGTGCGGATCGGTCTCGAAGCACTGGATACAGCCTTACTGACCGATTTTTATACCGGAGGCGAGTTCGAGAGATTGGTTGCAGACGGAGCATCGGTTGTTGACCGGCGTGAAGCGGTGATGGCGTTAATCGAGACACGTCTCGCGGCACCCGATTGGCCTGTTGATCTCAAAGATGCGCTCGTTGGCGCGCTAGGTAGTTTGAATTCCGATGCGAATTCCGTATCTGAAGCTGTTGGTTGCAGGTCGTTTTACGGTGAGTTATCGGAAAGGATAGACTTATCGAGAGGCGATGCTGCGGGGTTGACCTTTTTATTTCATTACCAGCCTGGCATGCGCATCGACCGTTCTGCCGCGGTCTGTGGTGATTTGACGATGATGTCGGCCCTAGATGCTATTGGTGCAATTGCTGCAGCGGAACGCGCCAGTTCTGTTCAGACCGTGTCGACCCCCAAACAGGCAGGCCCCAAGCCCAAGCCGGGTACCGTTGGTCCAGCGGCGTCCGCCGGGCGGTATGTCTGTCTCGGTTTGAGCGGCACGCGTATCGCGCGTCATTGCGAGGCGCTGAATGACATCGCGCGCGAATGGCGGGCTGGCGTGAAGTTTCTGCGAATGACGGCATCACGTCGTCATATCGCGCCGCACGTTGGTCTTGAGGAGCCAACCCAAGATATGAACTATGCAGCTGTGCGGTTTAGCGACCGACGGCAATTGCTCATTCATGTTGCGTTTTCTCGAGTTGAGAATTTCGCCTGCTTTAGACTGACCCGAGAGAATCCGGCCTATTTTGAGGCTCTCCTCGTGATGAAAGAGACGGAGCAGGGTGGTCCACGCAGGCTGGATGTATTTGAGTTTGCTTTCGAGAGCGATGGTCGTATCGGACGCATCCGACGTCGAGCTGCGATGCCATCGGATGTCGAAGTGGCTATGCGCTTACCAAAGACATCTCGCTGCCGAACCGAGTTCTTAGGGGTAAAGGGAAATCAACTGCGGAGCCTTATGTCGGACTATTGGCATCTGTCGCGGGCGAGCGGTTAAAGGTTGCGTATTGCATATCCATAACCTTCAAATCCAATTGCTGGCAATTGCCTCCGATGTCGTCCTGGACGTTTGCTACAAGGTAGGCACAGTATGAAAGGACCGCGGCAGGCTTTGTTTGTCGTGCATAAGGATGACTCGGACCCCGCGCGCGTTGGCGCGATTTTATCTGAATACGGCTTTCGCATTGATCGGCGATGTCCTAACCACGGTGACCCGTTGCCATCGTCGATGGCGGAGCATGACGTGGTCGTTTTCTTTGGTGGCCCCCAAAGTGCTAACGATGCGGAAACCGCGGATGCGCCAGGATTAAGAGCTGAGCTCGAATTGATACCTGTTGTGCTGGATGCAGGTACGCCATTTCTGGGTATTTGCTTGGGCGCCCAGTTGCTGGCGAAAGCGCTTGGCGCACGGGTAGATACCCACCCAGATGGATGGATCGAGGCTGGTTACTACCAGGTAAGGCCGACTTTGGAAGGCCGGCAATATTTCGATGGTCCGATCGAATTCTATCAATGGCATCGCGAAGGTTTTGATGTGCCATCGGGCGCAAAACTGCTGGCAGAAGGTGATATCTTCTCCAATCAGGCCTTCAAATACGGTGACAATGCGTATGCATTGCAATTCCACCCTGAGGTTATGGAACACACCATTCAAAAATGGACATGCGGCAGCGTAAATCGATTGCAAATGCCTGGAGCTCAGTTACGCGAGGCTCATTTTGACGGTTTTCGCAAGTACGATGGCGCCGTAGACAAATGGACCAAACGTTTCTTGGCGCGAATCTTACTAGAACGGTTCGAGGCTATGGCCGCGGACGTCGCCGATTAAGATGTGGCTACGCTTACCCGCCGAGCTATAACTCGGACGAACGTTCCTCAAATCCCGATAAGGCTTCCCCCACCCGTTTATAGGCGTCGCGCCAACGTTTCTGCTGTGTCTCGATCGCAATTGGCGTTTCCTCGCCGGAAGATGGAAACGTTTGTCGCCGAATTTGCTACGGCCTTGTTGTGGTTTCGGGCCGTCGCGCCATCGCAGTCTAGCTGAACGAGATTGCTAAGGGGTGTATCCCAGGTTGGGGGCGAGCCACCGTTCCGCGGTCTCAATGTCTACCTGCCGGCGCGCTGCATAGTCGGTAACCTGATCTTTGCCGATTCGGCCGACGCCAAAATATCTAGCTTCTGGATGCGAGAGATAGAAACCCGACACGGCTGCCGTTGGGAGCATGGCAAAATTTTCCGTCAGTTCGATACCTGTGTTTGCCGGCGCCGAGAGTAATTCGAATAGGATTTTCTTTTCGGAATGGTCCGGGCAGGCAGGATAACCGGGCGCCGGCCTTATCCCTCGATAGTTTTCGGCGATAAGTTCCGCGTTTGTGAGCGTCTCGCCTTCCGCGTAGCCCCAATACTCTTTGCGCACTTGTTCATGCATCTGTTCCGCAAAGGCTTCGGCCAGCCGATCTGCCAGCGCTTTTAACAGAATGTCGTTGTAGTCATCGTGATTAGAACGAAAAGTCTCAAGGTGCTTTTCGATACCGAGGCCCGCCGTGACCGCAAATCCGCCGATATAGTCGGCAACACCCGTGTCTGCTGGTGCAATGAAGTCCGCGAGGCACGAATTTGCACTGTCTTCACGTTTCTTCATTTGTTGACGCAAGAAGTGAAAACGGGTCAAGACGTCTTGACGTTGGTCGTTCGAATAAACCACGACATCATCGCCCACGGCGTTGGCAGGAAATAAGCCTATTACGGCGCGTGCTTGGAGCCATCCTTCCTCTACAATTCGCTTCAGCAATTCGTGCGCGTCTTCGAAAAGCCGCTTTGCGGCCTCGCCGACAACATCGTCTTCCAAGATTGCAGGATACGTACCGGCGAGTTCCCATGTCCGGAAGAAAGGAGTCCAATCGATACGGGCAACCAACGCGTCCAGTGGGAAATTCATGAACGATCGAGTTCCTAGGAATTGCGGCTTAGGCGGCGAATATCCTGCCCAATCCAGCGCGTGTCCGAAATCGCGGGCTTCGGCAATCGGGAGGCGCTCGCTCCGGGCGGATTTGCCGGCATGGTTCGTGCGGAGTTTCTCGTATTCGTCGCTTGTTCGCTCGATCAGGGAGGTCCGTTGCGTGTCGCTGACCAGTCCGCCGGCGACGCCCACCGCGCGAGATGCGTCAACGACATGCATCGTTGGTCCTGAATAGTTGGGTGCAATTTTGACGGCCGTGTGAACCTTCGATGTCGTTGCGCCGCCGATCAGCAAGGGTAATGTTAATCCGGCACGGTCCATTTCCGACGCAACAGTGGACATTTCTTCCAGGGACGGAGTAATCAGCCCTGAAAGTCCGATCATATCCGCCTTTTCCTCTTTCGCCGTTTCAATAATCTTCGAGTACGGCACCATTACACCAAGATCCACGACCTCGAAGTTATTGCACCCAAGGACGACACCCACGATATTCTTGCCGATGTCGTGAACGTCGCCTTTGACGGTAGCCATGATAATTCGGCCTTTGGGGCCAGAAGCCTCGTCTTTTGCTGCCTCTATGAAGGGTTGTAGGTGCGCTACCGCCTGCTTCATCACACGGGCGCTTTTGACCACCTGTGGCAAGAACATTTGGCCGGAACCGAAAAGGTCGCCGACCACGTTCATACCATCCATGAGCGGCCCTTCGATGACTTGAATCGGGCGTTCGGCTGCTTGGCGGGCCTCCTCTGTATCCTCGATGATGAAGTCCGTGATGCCTTCGACCAGTGCGTGTTCGAGGCGTTTTTCAACAGTTGCCTCACGCCATGAAAGGTCTACGGTTCGTTTCTTTGCCGCTCCCTTAAAGCCATCTGCGACTTCCAACAATCGATCCGTCGTGTCAGGATGACGATTCAGGACGACGTCCTCGACCGGCGTGCGAAGGTCTGGCGGGATGTCTGCGTATACCGCCAGTTGTCCCGCATTTACGATCGCCATATCGAGTCCCGCTCGCACCGCGTGATACAGGAAAACTGAATGCATCGCTTCCCGGACCGTGTCGTTGCCGCGGAATGAGAAGGAGAGATTCGACAATCCGCCAGAGACCTTTGCACCGGGAAGGGTCTTCTTGATTTCTCTGCACGCCTCGATGAACGCGACACCGTAATCGTCGTGCTCCTCGATACCAGTCGCGACCGCGAAGATATTCGGATCGAAAATGATGTCGTCGGCGGGGAAGTTGATATCTTCCGTCAGAATGCGGTAGGCGCGGCTGCAAATTTCGACTTTTCGTTCGACTGTATCCGCTTGTCCGCTTTCATCGAAGGCCATCACGACGACCGCGGCGCCATAACGCATGACTTCGCGCGCTTGTTCGCGAAACGCGTCTTCGCCTTCCTTCAGGCTAATCGAGTTAACGACAGCTTTACCTTGTACGCATTTTAATCCTGCTTCGATTACCGACCACTTGGAGCTGTCGATCATAATGGGAACACGGCTTATTGCAGGTTCCGATGCGACCAGCTTCAGGAATGTCTCCATTGCCAGCTCGGAATCGAGCATTGCTTCATCCATGTTGACATCGATAATCTGAGCGCCGTTCGCAACTTGTTGGCGTGCAACGTCGAGGGCGGCTTCATAGTCCCCCTCAAGGATGAGTTTTCTGAAGCGTGCCGAGCCTGCGACGTTGGTTCTTTCGCCAATATTGACGAAGCCGGTAACGTCGTTGAAGTGCAGCGGCTCGAGGCCGGAAAGCGTGCAGAAAGGGGCGGGCTCCGCGGCTTGTCGCGGCGGTACGGCCGCCAAAGTATCCGCGATGGCGGCGATGTGGTCCGGCGTGGTGCCGCAGCAGCCCCCGGCAAGATTGAGAAAACCGCTCTCCGCGAACTCGCCGATGCATGTCGCCAACTCTTCCGGTGTGTCGTCGTATTCTCCAAATTCGTTTGGCAAACCGGCGTTTGGGTAAATACTGACGGGTATATCCGCGATCCGTGAAATCTCCTGGATGTATGGGCGGAGGTCTTCCGCTCCCAGAGCGCAATTGAAGCCTACCGAAATCGGATTGGCGTGGCGTATAGATGCCCAAAATGCTTCTGCAGTTTGACCGGATAGCGTGCGACCGGAGGCGTCGGTGATCGTCCCGGAAATCATTACGGGAAGGCGTTGACCTGTCTCTAGAAAGTGTCGTTCGGCAGCGTAGATCGCAGCCTTGCTGTTCAGTGTGTCGAATATCGTCTCTATGAGAAGGATATCGGCGCCGCCGTCGACTAGGCCCCGGATTGCCTCGTTATAGGCATCGGCGAGTTCATCGAAGCTCACATTACGATTGCCTGGATCATTGACGTCCGGTGATATTGAGGCCGTTCTGTTCGTTGGGCCGAGGGCACCGGCTACAAATCGCGGCTTATCAGCTGTTTCAAATTCGGCGGCGGCCAGTTGCGCGATTTCCGCAGCGCGGCGGTTTATTTCGTAAGTAAGGGCGCCAGTTCCGTAGTCCGACTGAGAAATAGAAGTCGCGTTGAATGTGTTGGTCTCGATAATATCCGCGCCGGCGCGCAGGAAACTCAGATGGATATCTTTTATGATGTCCGGCTGCGTCAAAGCCAGGATGTCGTTGTTGCCTTTAAGATCCTGATTATGGTCGCGAAGTCGGTCGCCTCGGAAACTGGCCTCATCCAGGTGGTAGTCCTGGATCATTGTCCCCGTTGCACCGTCGAGAATGAGGATGCGTTGGTCGAGTTGGTACTGCAGCGCGGCGATGCGGCCGTTCGATTTGCCGGTTCCGTTGAGAGGCATTGGCTCTGTGTCCTTTTTAGGCGGCGTCGGCGTTGTGTTGCAATGTCGGCCGCATCCCAAGGCGCCAACAAATGGCATAGGTCAGGGCTGCACGGTTCAATGTATAAAAATGAAAAGCGTCGACTCCGTTTGCGAGTAAGTCTTCGCATTGCTGAATTGCGACGCTTGCCGCGATCAAGTTTCGCGTCTCTGGATCGGAGTCGAGGCCATCGAACTGTTGCGCAATTCCGTCCGGTACCGTCGTTGCGCACTTTGCGCTGAATTCTACGACTTTGTTGAAGTTTGTTACGGGTAAAATGCCCGGCACGATTGGTACGGATATACCCGCGGCAGCGACCGCGTCGCGATACCGATAGAAAAACGCGTTCTCAAAGAAGTATTGTGTGAGGATGCGTGTCGCGCCGGCGTCCACTTTGCGTTTGAGGTTGTCTAAGTCGGCGGCCATATCTGGCGAATCCGGATGTTTCTCAGGATAACCCGCAACCGAGATTTCGAAATCCGCTTTTCCGCGCAATCCTTTGACCAACGCGGCCGCGTTCTCATAACCGTCAGGATGTGGTTCGTAGATTCCGTGTCCCTTTGGGGCGTCACCCCGCAACGCCACGATGTGCCTAATCCCCGTGTTCCACCATCGTTCCGCCAATTCGTCCGTTTCCCGTCGCGTTGCCCCGACACAAGTCAAATGAGCTGCCGGTGGAACGGGCAGCGAAGTGTGAACCCGTTCAACAACTTTTTCCGTGCGGTTACGGGTCGAACCGCCAGCGCCATAGGTCACCGAGAAGAATAATGGAGAGAGCGGAGCGAGTTTCTCCATGACTTTCCAGAGCTGCATTTCCGCATCCTTGTTGTGGGGCGGGAAAAATTCGAAGCTGACGGAGGGGGTCAAAACCATGATGGAACGCCTTGGCTTGGAGTATTGGGCAGCACGTCAAGATTCGCCTGGTCGGTCCGCAGACCAAAGACAGACAGTGAGAGGGGTGCCGGCGAGTTGGACGGAGGTAGCAGGATCGAATTCGGCGCCGCGAAACCAGCTTTTGACTTCGCTGTCGGTAAATCCGAGCCAACGGTGCGCGTAGACATCTCGAAGGCGTGCTTCGTCGTGCGGTGCGAAATCGATCACGATGATTCTTCCACCGGGTCGAAGTAATCGTGCCGCTTCTCTAATGACGGATGCCGGATCGTCTGCGTAGTGCAGGACGAGATGGAAGGTGGCGACGTCGAAAGACTCCGATTCTAATTCGAGTTGTCGCATATCACCATATCGGACATGGCAGTTTGTAAGTTCGGATCGCGCAAGATTGGATCGCGCGACAGTCAGCATTTCATGCGAGAGGTCGATGCCAATTGCCCGGCGCGTATATGGTGCGACGATTTCCAAAATACGGCCCGTACCCGTGCCGATGTCTATGTGGTCCCAACCCTTTTGGGGCGGCAATATATCTGCAAGCGCGCGTTCGACGGACGCGTCGTCGACATGCAATCGCCTTATATCATCCCAATTGTTGGCGTTCTCGCTGAAAAAATCCGCGGCGCGGCGTGCGCGATCTTGCCGTACCGCATTCAGCTGCTCTTTGTCCCGCAATCTAATCGGGTCATCTTCTGGAACCAACTCTATCAGGGTTCTTGCGAGACGGCGATTGCTGCCCGCCTCAGCAATTCTATAAAATGCCCATGTGCCCTCCCGAAAGCGCTCGAGAAGTCCAGCGGCCACCATTAATTTCAAATGTCGGGACACGCGCGGCTGGCTTTGCCTGAGAATTTGAGTCAACTCGCTGACAGACAGTTCTGTTTCACTGCAAAGCGCCAAGACGCGTAGGCGTGTACCCTCTGCCGCTGCGCGCAATCCGTCGAGTAGTTTGTCCACCTGAACCGGCCAATTCCGTTTCTTATATAAATACATAAAGAAATAACTATGTAAATATTTGATACGTACGCGCGCTTTCTTAAATAGCTGAGATATTTTTGCAACACTCGGGTGCGATGCGACTTTTCTGTATATTTCGATGGTGGTGTTCTATTGCCTGCTATGCTAGGTATCTTTAAGCATGTAGAAGCCTCGTCCAAAGCTTTGTTATGCAGAGGTTTGTGGGAGGGGCAGTGTGCGTCCGGGGGGTGTAGTATTCTGATTAGTCCCGCCTTAAAGCTGCTTGTAGATGAGAGGCGGACGTCCGTTAGGGAGTCTCGGGCTTGAGGATGTTTTTTGATTCGATAGCGGTCGGACGCCGTGTAATCAGCACGATCGCGGCACTCGGTTTGGGTGCAGTAGTCGTTTCAGGTTGCGAGACGGTCGACGGTTTGACGAACGATCCTTTCGAGGACGTGAATCGCGTTATCTTTGACTTCAACAACGATTTGGACAACGCGTTTTTCGAGCCGGTGGCCGAGGTCTATATCGAACATGTACCAGATACGATCCGTACAGCAGTTCTAAATTCATTGCGTCATTTAAAGTCACCGGTAATCTTTGCAAACAATGTGTTTCAAGGCGACGTGAACGGCGCCGGTAAGACGCTCTCGCGGTTTGTGACCAACACGATTCTTGGTTTTGGCGGCATGGTTGATACCGCGGCTAAGAGTGGTTTGCCTTTCCGGGATGAAGATTTCGGACAGACACTCGCCGTCTGGGGTGTCGGAGAAGGTCCGTATTTGATGATCCCGGTTCTCGGTCCGATGAATATCAGAGATGGTGCCGGGAAACTTGCAGATTCGTTCATAAGCCCGCTCGGTGAAATTGACAATACTGCTTTCGAGTGGACACACCGAGGCGTTGATGCTGTTGATACGCGCGCCGGATTGCTCGATACACTCGACGATTTGGAGAGGACATCTCTCGACTACTATGCGGCCATACGCAGCCTGTACCGACAGAAACGTCGAGATGACATCCTGAATGGCGAAAACGATGCTCCTGTACCAGTTCCGAACATCAGTTTTGATGATGAGGATGAGAAAAAGGACGCAACCCTCAAGCCAATCATTAGCTTCGATGATGAAGGCGAGAAGAAGCCCACTACGCCGCTCGGTGTGCAGACGAGTGCAAATCTCAAATAATATAGAAGAAGGCATGCAAAGGTGAGGGGAATGTTTGCGCTGCGAATAGTCAAGAGTGCTGCAGTTAGCATTGGTTTAGTCGTTCTTTTGGCAACGTCGGCACTGGCGGCTCCTTCACACCGCGATCCCGGAGAATTTGTTACCGAGCTCGGCAACCGGGCGATTGAATTGTTGGGTTCGAGGATCGTTTCCGAAGAAGAGCAGGAGCGGCGGTTTCGGCAACTTCTCCGCGAAGGTTTTGCGGTTCGGAAAATTGGGAAATTTGTACTTGGAAAGTATCGCCGTAGTGCCACGAAAGGCGAAATTTCTGAGTTCCTGGACCTGTTCGAAGATTACATCGTCTCTTTGTATTCGTCCGCGTTCCGGAACTACTCGGGTGAGACATTTGTTGTTGCCCGGGTTGTGAAAACCCGGAGTCCACGTGACACGATGGTAGTCGCACATATTAATCCGGATGCACCGGACGGCCCGACCAAGGTGGTTTTTCAGGTGCGCCACTCGAGCGACTATTACAAGGTTCTCGACGTGAAAATACAAGGCGTGAGTATGATCGTCACCCAGCGGGATGAATTTACCGGCTTCATTCGCAACAATGGCGGTAAGGTTGCCGCACTGATCGAGGCGCTTCGGAAAAAGACAGCGTCATTGCGAACACGGGCGGGCAAGACCCAGTAGGCAAATAAGTCGCTTTGCGCAGTTCGTGCGGAGAAGCGGTATATGCGCTCGAGTGTCAGCGCGTTAGAGGCTTGTATTTGATGCGATGGGGCTGCGTCGCGGCATCTCCCAGCCGCCGACGCTTATCGGCCTCATATTCCTCATAATTGCCTTCAAACCAAACGACCTGACTGTCGCCTTCATAGGCAAGAATATGTGTGGCTAGTCGGTCTAGGAACCAACGGTCGTGGCTGGTGATCAGGACACAGCCGGCGAATTCGCTCAATGCCTCTTCAAGTGCGCGCAGAGTATCGACGTCGAGGTCATTCGTAGGTTCGTCCAGTAGCAATACATTTGAGCTTGACCGCAACATCTTTGCCAAGTGGACCCGGTTGCGTTCGCCCCCCGACAATTGGCCGACCTTTTTCTGTTGATCTGGTCCGCGGAAGTTAAATGCGCCGACATAGGCTCGGCTCTGCATCTTGCGGCGTCCAAGATCGATATCAGACTCACCCTGACTGATTTCCTCCCAGACATTCTTATCGTCATCGAGAGCGTCACGGGATTGATCGACGAAGCCAAGTTGTACCGTCTCTCCAACTCTCAGATCACCACTATCCGGGCTCTCCTCACCAGTAATCATTCGGAATAGTGTCGTCTTGCCGGCTCCATTTGGTCCGATTACTCCAACAATTCCGCCTGGAGGGATCTTGAAGCTTAAGTCTTCGATCAACATGTGATTTCCGTATCCCTTGTGCAGGTGCTCGGCCTCGATGACCAGTTCGCCGAGGCGTTCTCCTGACGGGATTATTATCTGGGCAGAATCCGGTGTCCGGTCTTGGCTCTGAGCTAACAGCTTCTCGTATGCAGAGATGCGGGCGCGGGATTTCGCCTGCCGGGCCCGCGGACTTGAACTGATCCAGTCGCGTTCCCGTGCCAATGTTCGCAGCCTCGCTGATTCGGCACTCGCTTCGTGTTGCAGGCGTTTTTCCTTCTGTTCGAGCCAAGCTGAATAGTTGCCTTCATAGGGGATGCCCCGGCCTCGATCCAGCTCGAGAATCCAGCCGGTTACATTGTCAAGAAAATATCGGTCGTGAGTTACCATCACGACCGTGCCCTCATAGTCGCGCAAATGCCGCTCCAGCCACGCAACGGTTTCGGCGTCCAAATGGTTGGTCGGCTCATCCAATAGCAAAAGGTCGGGTTTGCTCAGCAGTAGCTTGCAAAGCGCGACGCGGCGGCGTTCGCCGCCCGAGAGCTTTTCGACATTTGCCTCTCCCGGCGGGCAGCGGAGTGCGTCCATCGCGATCTCAATCGTGCGGCTCAAGTCCCAAGCGTCCGCAGCATCAATCTTTTCCTGCAATTCCGCCTGCTCCTCGATCAAAGCCGTCATTTCATCGGGATCCTCGACCTCTCCCAGCTTGAGGCTGACTTCCTCGAAACGGTCGATATAGGCTTTCTGTTCGCCAAGACCTTCCATGACGTTTTCCGCTACTGTCTTAGTTGGATCCAGTTGCGGTTCTTGGGGAAGGTAACCTACAGTTGCGTCTTCGGCCGCCCAGGCTTCGCCGTTGAATTCCGTTTCTATGCCGGCCATTATTTTTAGGAGTGTGGATTTCCCGGCGCCGTTGTAACCGAGAACGCCGATCTTCGCGCCTGGTATAAACGCGAGCGTGATATTGTTTAAAACCTCACGCCCCGCCTGATAGGCTTTCGTCAGGTCTTTCATCACATACACGTACTGGTACGACGCCATGGGGATCGCTCCGAAAATAGATAAAGTTGAGTGATGGCACTGTTTACCGAATGCTTGACGGGCAGGCAATAACTGCTCGAGGGGGGATTCCGTTGGTATGCCAAATTAGACGGGGTAAGCTGGTTTAAACCCGCTAGAGGTCAAAGCGATGAACTACGACGCAATCTTCTCTCAGTTTGAAGGCAGTACCGTGCGCGCGGCGCTCGTGGGAGCAGGTCAATTTGGCACGTCCCTGCTCGGGCAGGTTAAACGCACAACCATGCTCGATGTGCCCGTGGTATGCGATCTCGATGTCGAGCGTGCAAAGGATTCACTCCTAGCTGCTGGGTATTCCGAAGATGACATCGTCATAGCGGAGAGTACGTCAGAGAGCGTAACCGCTTTGGAATCGGGTAAGCGCGTTGTGCTCGCTGACGCGTCATTGATCGATGAAATTCCGGTTGATATTGTTGTCGAAGCGACCGGGAATCCAGAGGCCGCCGCCCAAGTCGGACTGGCGGCGCTTTCCGCGGGCAAGCATCTCGCGATGGTGAGCAAAGAGGCGGATTCCGTTATCGGCCCGGAACTTGCGCGTCGCGCTCACCGAAGCGGACTTGTGTCGACCCCAGTTGATGGCGATCAGCCAAGCCTACTGATAGGGCTTCTGTCTTGGGCACGTCTACTTGGCCTCAAGGTCGTCTCGGCCGGGAAATCTAGCGAATATGATTTTATTTATGATCGTGTGCACGGCACCGTGAGCTGGCGCGGAGAAGCGATCGTGGTCCCTGACTTTGCCGATGTGTGGCTCATGCCGGAGTTCGGTGTACCGGAAACCATCGAGGCTCGGAGCGAGATGCTGCAGCGTTTCCCACAGCGTACCGTACCCGATCTGTGTGAAATGGGTGTGGTGTGCAATCACACTGACCTGCTTCCCGACAATTCGACATTTCATGCACCCCATGCGCGCACTCTAGAAGTGCCCGAGATCATGCGGCCGAAAACGGAGCGCGGCATCCTTGGCGCTCCGGGCACGATCGACGTCTTTAATTGTCTGCGTCGAGCGGACGAGCAGAGCTTCGCGGGCGGGGTCTATGTCGTAGTGGATTGCTTGGATAGGGAAACTTGGCGGGTGTTGGATGAGAAGGGCATTCCGGTCAGCCGTGACGGCAAACACGGACTGCTCTACAACCCGTCACATCTACTTGGCGTCGAGGCTCCGCTATCTCTCTTGTCCGCATGTTTGCTGGGCCGGGGGACAGGCGCCGCCGATGTCGCGCACCGGGTCGACATTGCTGCGCGAACCACGCGCAACTGGTCGGCGGGACAGCAACTCGCGATCACCGACCAGCACCATCATGAAGTCTCAGGCCTGGAGGCTTTGCTGCTTCCGGCGGCCCCAGCCGCGGCCGACAATCCGCTTCCATATTACATGGCGGTGGGTCAGACGCTCGCGCAGAACATCCCTACTGGAACTGTCATTACACGGGCTATGATTCAAGCGCCAACGTACTCCGTCCTCTGGAAGCTTCGGGACGAAATGGATGGGGCCGCTTAGGCGGGCTTATGCGGTAAACTGACAATACCGCTCCCTAATATAGATAGCTCGTCGTCCTGTTGATGGGCTTCCTGCGCGATCTCAACCAAGCTTTGACCATTCTCTTCGAACTTCCTCGTAACCTTGCCGTTGATGAATAGCAGGTCACCTTCCGGATTGTGTCGACGAATTTTCGATTCCGCGCGTACAAGAAAACCATCGTCGCCCATCCAATTCGTGAGTTGATGCGTGAGCCATGAGCACCGCTCGGGGCCGTAGTCATATGCACCTGGTGCACCGACTTCCGTTGCGAAATCGTTCTCCCAGTGTACCCGCTCCGGACAATCCGGAATGCCGAACTTATTCTCGATGCCGAGGCCTGGATGTCGGTCGATCTGCTTCCACGCGACTTTGTTGGCGCGAATGTATAGGCCACCCCAACCTTGCGCGTAGCAAATAAAACCGGTGACCGTCATCGGACCCTTGGCCATGGTCGGCAGCGTGTCGCCGATCTGGACGTCATCCCAGTATCGCGGTGTTGCACCCCGAACCTCTTCGTCGCGGTAAAGCGCGTAGACTTCGGCGAGTTCCTCCGGCGTATAGCGGCGTTTCGATTTCTCTTTCAGTTCCGTGTATTTGGTGCCTTCTTCCCGGGCGAAATCTCGATCGGTCCGGAAGCACCAGCTATCCGCTTCGGAAACGAGGTCGCCGTCCTGGTTATAGAAATTGACATGGTATACCTGCTGGACGGCGCGTCCGGAAAATCGAGTGTCGTGTTCGATCAAATCCTTGAGCCAAGCCTCCGTCGTAATTTCGTCGTTTCGGCGAACCCATTTATGCCATGTCCAGTCTGCGCCGGCCCACATGGCGTGGACCCCGGGAAGCCCGCCAACATAGCCGGAGATGATGCGGCTGCAGGCAAACAGAAATGAGGGTAGGGCCACGACATCGCCAAACTTCGTGCCCTTTGCATAAGTGGGATCGCACCAAAGGGGATTATCATCCCCAATGCCTTGCGCGTAATGGCGAATATTGTCGCGCGTTGCCTCGTGGCACCAAGGTTCCAGCGTATTCTCGATCTTCACGTCTATCCGCTTTCGCAGATCGTCCAAGGCTCGGTCGGTCACCTTTGGAAACCTGCGGTGGTATGCGTCGCTCATGTTGTGTCTTCCATTCGTTTAGCTTCGCGTTCGCGAAGCGCTTTGCGATTTACCTTCCCGGTAGGTGTTTTCGGCAGAGAATTGGTGAATTCGACCTGACGAGGATACTCGTGCCGCGCTAGGCGCTCCTTGGTAAATGCTTGCAGTTCCGCAGCGAAGGCATCTTCCGCCTCCCGGGTGGTAACGATGAATGCCTTGGCGATTTGTCCTCGCGCGTCGTCTGGAACGGCGATAGCCGCAGCTTCATCGACATCCGGGTGCGCTAGCAAGGTGTCCTCGATTTCACGTGCGCTCATTGTCCAGCCAGATGAGATAATAACGTCGTCGGCTCTACCGTCGTGCCACCAGTAACCGTCTTTGTCACGGTGCCCGAGGTCTTTCACGGAAAACCAATCGTCCCGGCGTTTCAACATGATTTCGCCAATCTCATCCACCGCGCAGGTGCGTCCGGACGGATCGTGGATATCGAGTTCGACGCCGGGCACGGGCTTGCCGAGTGTGCCCGGCCGAACCTCGAAGTCGGCGGCGCCGGGATAGCTTGCAAGGACGACGCCGACCTCGGTTGTACCGTATATGCTGCAAACAGGGACGCCGAAGGTATCGTAGACCCATTGCTCGGTATCGCTATCGATTGGCTCCCCTGTAAATGAGAGTTTGGCAATTTGACTTCCGCGTAGTGGGCCGCAGCCGGCGTTCTTCATCATTCGGTAGTGGGTCGCCGCCGCCGACATGTTTGTCACTTCCATGTCTTGAATTGCGGTGAAAAGGCGTTGCGGATCAAAACGGCCAGAATACGCGGCTATCTCGACGCCCATCGCCATCGGTGCGAGCGTGCCGTGCCATAACCCGTGTCCCCACGCCGGCGAGGACGGGCACATGTAGCGGTCTCCTGGACGCACTCCAGTTGCGTAAAGCGCGGCGATCATAACCGTCACGATGGCGCGATGCCGGTGTTTTACCGCTTCCGGCAACTCGCGCGTCGTGCCGGAGGTGTATTGGTACATCGCCATGTCGTCAGCAGACGTGTCTGTGGCGAACTCAGATGACATGCCGCTAAGGCAATCGAAAAAATGCGGGTCCGCGATGACCGTGTCCACTTTTTCGGTGCCATCCGTGAGATCGGCGGCTAATTCAGGCGATGTTAACAATAGGTGTGGTGTACAATCGTCCAGACGCAGACGAAGGCTGTCCTTGCCGAACAGCGTGAACAATGGGACCGCCACGGCCCCCATCTTCATCGTGCCGTAGAGGGCAAGATAGAACGCGAGGGAAGGCTCGAGCATGATGGCGATCCGATCACCCCGTTCGATACCCTGGGACACGAGCCAGTTCGCAAAACGGTTCGAGTAGTCACGCAACTCGCCAAACTTGATTTGCTCGTATCCGCCGTCCGCAAGCGCGATGCTGATTGCCATCCGCTCTGGGTCATGATGGTCGACGCACTCGTGGCCAATATTGAGTAGCTCTCGGTCTCCATCGAACAAATCCCATAATGCCTGTTTCGAGAACATCTGATGGGCTTCGGCGTAGCCGGTGATATCGGTCAATCGAACCATGCGTCAAGGAATGTTTAGGATTGGTGTGGGCCAGCACGCGTGTTAAAAGTCGATCCATTCAGGATTTAAGACGACGGCAAACTTCCGCAAGTGAGACGCTTCTTTTACCGCACGATGGCCATTTGTCGCGGCCTCATGTACTTGCTTATACGCACTCGCCTCGACGAGGCGGAAACGGCTGCATACAAACTGCGCACGCGCCAGCTTGTCGCAGCTTCCTCCGCGGACGGAATTATCCTCTCCTACCCTAAATCGGGACGCACTTGGGTGGAGACTATGCTGTCCCATTTGTATACGCGCCGGTTCGGGTTAGCCAAGACGCGGGTGCTGGACTTTCAGGAAGACCGGACCCAGTTCACGGAGCTGCCATTTTTCTTCTTTACCCACGATTATGCGCATGTGACCGGTGGGCGTTGGCTCATACCGATGCGCCGCCGCCGCCGGCATTTTCGCGTGACCCCAACAGTAATGATTGTGCGCGATCCAATCGATATTGCGGTCTCCATGTATTTTCAGCTGACCCGTCGCGAGGGGCATCTGAATGGCATTGATCTTTATGATTTTGTTAAGTCGGGACAGGGCGGTCTTGTTACGATCGTTGAGTTCATGAATTTCTGGGCGCGCGAGTTGCCGTCGATCCATCGGCATCTGATCATTCGATACGAAGATTTGTTTACCAGCCCGCTCGAAAAATTTGGAGAGATCGTTCACTTCTTCGGACTCGAATTCGATCCGGAGGATGTGCAGGCGGCTGTTGAATTCGCCCGCTTTGAAAATCTGCAGGAGCTTGAGAAAGCGGGAGAACTCTCGGATTGGCGATTTTCGGCTGGCGCCGAGAATGACGAGGACCATTTGAAGGTTCGCCGCGGTAAGATCGGCGGCTACCATGACTACTTTAGTGGCGAGCAATGTGCCGATCTTGAGAAGTTTGTCAACGCGACCCTCGATCCCGTCTACGGTTATGGGAGGGCCTTCCGGGTCGAATTTTGCGCGGGAATGGTGGGCCTGGAGGGACTCGAACCCCCGACATAGCCGTTATGAGCGGCTCGTTCTAACCAACTGAACTACAGGCCCCTTCCATTCTATAGCAGCGATGGCGGCGGCTGTCAGTCCCGTAGCTGAAAAGGCCGGCGTCAACGCGCCGGCCCATGCTCGTCATTAACCCGATAGATCAATAATCAAGGAAACTACGCAGTTTCCGTGACCGGCTTGGGTGCTTCAGCTTGCGCAACGCCTTCGCCTCGATCTGCCGGATACGTTCGCGGGTGACGGAGAACTGTTGGCCGACTTCCTCCAGCGTGTGATCGGTATTCATACCGATGCCGAAGCGCATCCTCAGGACCCGCTCTTCGCGCGGCGTCAGGCTGGCGAGCACACGGGTCGTGGTCTCTCGCAGGTTTGAATGCATCGCCGCATCGGACGGCAGGATGGCATTCTTGTCCTCGATAAAGTCGCCAAGGTGGCTGTCTTCTTCATCGCCGATCGGCGTTTCCAGACTGATTGGCTCCTTAGCGATCTTCAGGACCTTGCGGACCTTCTCGATCGGCATGGCAAGTTTCTCTGCCAATTCCTCCGGTGTTGGCTCGCGACCGATCTCGTGCAACATTTGACGCGAGGTGCGAACCAGCTTGTTGATGGTCTCGATCATGTGGACAGGGATACGGATTGTCCGTGCCTGGTCAGCGATCGACCGCGTGATCGCCTGACGGATCCACCATGTGGCGTAGGTCGAGAATTTGTAGCCGCGGCGATATTCGAACTTGTCGACGGCTTTCATCAAGCCGATATTGCCTTCTTGGATAAGGTCGAGGAACTGCAGGCCGCGATTGGTGTATTTCTTCGAGATCGAAATGACTAGACGCAGATTGGCCTCGACCATTTCCTTCTTAGCGCGGCCAGCTTCACGCTCGCCTTGCTGGACGGTACGCACGATGCGGCGGAATTCGGGAAGCGGCATGCTCGCCGCCAGTGCGATTTCCGCAACGACGCTGCGCAGGCCTTCAATATTTGCGATATTCTTCCGGACGAAATCACCCCATACCTTCTTCTTCAGCTTCTTGATATGGTCGCCCCAGTTCGGATCGACCTCGAAGCCGTAATAATTTTCAAGGAATTCCTCGCGCGGAATTTTACTATTCAACGCCATCCGCAGCAATTGGCCTTCGGCCTTGGTCAGCTCACGGTTCAGTTCGTAAAGCTGTTCGACCAGCTGCTCGATCCGCAGATTGTTGAGATGGATGGTCTCCATCAACTGGATCAGGGCGCGCTTATGTTTCTCGTACGTGCGCTCGGTCGACTTTGAAACGGTCTCGCCGTTCTGAAGCATCGAAAGACGCTTGTCTTGAGCGCGTTGTAGCTTGTTGTAAGTAGCCGCGATCTGCTTAAAGGTTTCCAAGACTTGCGGCTTTAGTTCGAATTCCATTTGAGCGAGGGAGACATTCGACTCGTCGCCGTCAGCATCCTCGTCGTCCTCGTCGTCCTCGTCCTCGTCATCGT
>DJKK01000128.1:27443-27891 GCA_002434595.1 Alphaproteobacteria bacterium UBA6544
GTTCTCTTCGCCGTCTTCACCTTCGGCTTTCCGCTCGGCGCCTGGGGAATCCGAACCGTTGCCTGCTAGCTTCGCTTTGACGGGCGCTGCTGCTTCCAGCTTCTCCTCCACCTCGTCGATGTCCGCCTCGCCGTCATCACCTTCGGCAGCTTTGAGCATATTCTCATCAGGCTCGTCGCCGCCATAAGTGGCGTCGAGATCGATAACGTCGCGGAGCAGCAACTCGCCATCGACAATGGCGTCATGCCAATGTGCGATAGCACGCATCGTGAGTGGGCTTTCGCAAAGCGCGCCGATCATCTTCTCGCGCCCGGCTTCAATCCGCTTCGCGATCGCAATCTCGCCTTCACGGGAAAGCAGTTCGACACTGCCCATCTCCCGTAAATACATTCGGACAGGGTCGTCCGTGCGGCCGATATCGTCGTCGTTTAGATTTCCGGACGCCCGC
>DJKK01000125.1 GCA_002434595.1 Alphaproteobacteria bacterium UBA6544
TGGATTATTCGCTGGAAATGCTGGGGGACGATCTGCTGGGTCTGATGGACGCGCTGGAAATCGACCGGGCACACTATATCGGACTCTCGATGGGCGGGATGATCGGCCAGACGGCGGCGCTCAAGGACCAAGACCGCTTTCTGTCACTATCACTCTGCGACACGATGAGCCGTGTCCCGCCGGAGATGAAAGGCGCCTGGAACGACCGGATCAAGTTGGCCCGCACCGAAGGCATGGGGGCTCTCGTCGACGGGACGATGGAGCGCTGGTTCTCCGCCGAGTATATGGAGAAGGAACCCGAGGAGTGCGACAAGGTCCGCAACATGATCCACAATACCAAGGTATCGGGTTTCTGCGGCTGTTGCCGTGCCATTCAGGGCCTCGACCTGACGGACCGGATTTCCGAGATCACCGTTCCGACGCAGATGATCGTCGGGGAGGACGACCCTGGCACGCCGGTCGCAGCCCACGAGGTGATGCATGAGAAGATCGATGGTTCGGAACTCGTCGTTATTCCGAACGCACTTCACCTCTCCAATGTGGAGCAGAAGGACGCTTTCAACGACGCCTATATAACGTTCCTCGGCAAGCACAGCTGAGACACGGCGTTAAAACGGCACGCCTCCCGCGATGGTTACCCCGTGCATTCGAAGCGTGAACCCGGAATTTGTGCCTAAGATTTATTCACAAGAAAATTTTCTATGGGTCACACTCAGGCTATAATTCCAGATACTGCCAAGCGTTTCCGGAATGAAAATTCCAGGCAATCATGACAACTTCGACATCCCTGTGGCGCGCCTTCACACCGGTCGGCCCAACGTATGACCAGCTCAACGGCACGACCGAAACCGACGTCACGGTCATCGGAGCGGGATTTACCGGACTTTCGACGGCACTGCATCTGGCCAAGACCGGAACGTCGGTCACTGTTCTGGAAGCGGAAGACGTTGGCTTCGGTGCATCTGGCCGGAATAACGGCCAAGTTATCCCAGTGCTGACCCGCGCGGACCCTGACGCGCTAACGGCGCGCTTCGGCGAGGCCGGAGAACGGTTCGTCCGGCTGATCGGTGGATCGGCCGCTACCCTCTTCGATCTCGTCCGAGAGCATGGCCTTGAATGCGAAGCTGAGCAATCCGGCTGGGTTCAGCCGGCGCACAGCCCGGGCCGATTCAAAGCAATCTCTGAGAACCGCTATCGACAATGGATAAAACACGGAACGGAGGTGGAGCTCTTGGACAAGGCCGAGTTGGAACGCCGAATCGGCACCAACTTCTTTTTTGGCGGCTTCGGCAACCGGACAGGAGGGCACATAAACCCGCTTGCGCTAACCCGGGAGCTCGCCCGCGCCGCAGCAGAAAACGGCGCCGTCATTCATGAGCACTCCCCTGCCCTGAGTTATGAGAGAGACGGAGAAGGCTGGCTGGTCAGGACGCCGCAGGGCACGATCCACTCCCGGGCACTTGTCGTGGCCACCAACGCCTATACGGGCGAAATGACCCCGGGCCTCGCACCTCGCCTTGCACGGAGCGTCATGCCCGTCACTTCATGGCAATTGGCGACCGCGCCGCTTAGCGAAAATGTCCGTAGCACCGTGGTGCCTGACCGGCAGGCAATTTCCGATACCCACGGCGACCTACACTTCTTCCGCTACGACGCCCGCAACCGGCTGATCACCGGCGGTGCGCTCGCCCTGCCGTTCAACGGCCACCAACGCATCCGCGCCCGAATAGCAAAACGCCTAGAGCGGATCTTTCCGCAGTATGTGGAGCCGGAGATCGAGTATTCCTGGACCGGTTACGTCGGCGCTACACGGGACCACACCCCGCATTTCCACAAGCTCGGCCCCAATGGCTGGACCTGGATCGGCTGCAACGGCCGGGGTGTCTCTCTATCAGTTGCCCTCGGCGGCGAATTGGCAAAGGCGGTACAGGGTGTACCCGAACAGGACCTCGCCTTCCCGCTCACCGAGATCGAACCGCTTCCGCTGCACAAATTCCTGCGGCTGACGTCACGTCCCTTCAACCTGACGCTTTACCGCTATCGCGACTGGCGCGATATAGGGTGAGATCGACACCCAGCTATCATTCTGGGACACGAAGCGAGCCCGGAATGACGAGATTTTAGCGTCAATAGTCGCCCGCTTCGTTCCAATAGAGCTCGCGGCGCTTCTCGCCGCTGTCACAAGCAGGGGCGACGCGTTCCGTGGACGCTCGCCGGAGACGTGGCCGCTCCAGAATATCGCGTAGGCCCGGGGTCTTATTGGCAATCTCCAGGATCAATTTCTTGCGGATCGCGCGGGCGAAATCGGCATGGGTTTCGGCGATGAAAATGATTGCGCCGGGGCCGCCGATTACGCGGTTGATGTAATAAAGATCAAGATCTTTATACGGAGTATATCCATAGGGGCTCGGACGGTCGTAGATGATCGCCAGTCCCTTCACGCTAACCCCATGTGCTAACGCACGATCGCGCGCCGTTGGCATTTTCTCGCCCTCGTTGTTCGGTCCGCCTCCGGATAGGTCGATAACCTGTCGCACGCCCGAGTAACCGTTCTTCTCGAACAACTACAGAGCGCAGTTGATCGCTCTGCTGATCGACGCCCAAGCGCTCGCGCAGATCGGCGCCTCAATTAGTTTCTGGGCGAAGACACTAGCTCCTCGGGGTCCTCAATCAGATGCCAGTCTGACCAGGACGTACTGGAAGAGACCCGCTCACTCCATATAAGTCACCGCAACCCGGCGTAGCATGCCGCTCTAAATCGCCCTTATCACATCCGGACGAAGGATCGCGTTGACGTAACCTTTGCGCTGCAGTCGGGCTTCCTCTTCATCGATACTGCTAGAAATGTCGACCGCCAGCACGAGTTCAAGGTCGACCACGACCTCCTTAGCCGGCGCAGGCATCGCGACCAGCCATAGTGCGGCAACAATAGCGAAACACCGGCCCATTAGAATCGCCCCCGACACATAAGACGCGAGCCCCCTTTATCTGTCACACCCGTGGTGCATCATGATATCGTGTGGCTAACAAAGGGAGAGTGCCATGAAGAAACAACGCATCATCAGCCCAAACGTCAACGAGCCACCCGAAGAAACATGGTCGAATTGCCTGGTTATTGGCGACCATATCCATATAGCAGGATTGACCGCGGGCGGGATGTCCAACGATATGGGTTCCGTCGGAGAGTACGAGCAGGCGAAGGAAATCTTCACGCGAACAAAGTACCTGATCGAAGAGGCCGGGGCCCAAATGGACGATATCGTCCGTGTGCAGATTTACGTGACCGATATTCGCGTTCGCGAAGAGGTGTGGAAGGCCCGCCGCGAGTTCTTTACGGGTAATTTCCCATGCTCAACCTTGGTCGAGGTGTCACAATTGGCTGCACCAGGCCTCAAGGTAGAGATCGACTCCGTCGCCATCCGGGGCGCCGGCGGCTAACGACACTCTTCAATTGGGCGTGAGAGCACTGTCGGCTGGGACTCACCCGCCTACAACTGTCTCAACGTCTATCGTGAGTAAGACTATTGGAAAACCGATACCTTCGATTGGTCAAGTTTTCCTGTTCGATGTCGTGACGATCGCGGCACTGTTTGCCGGATATATGGAAGGCAGGATGGATGGCATGCTTGCCGCCCCCCTGCTTATGACTCTCGGCGTCTTCCTGTTCGGTCTGATCATTTGCGGCGCAAAAATTTGGCGCACCAGTGATGAACTGAGTGACTTCAAGACGGGCATGCCACCGCCGGAAACACGTGCCGAGAATTATTTAAAGGAACTCAAACTGCACGATGGAGAAAGCCAATCGATCAAAATACCCGGCGTTTCGCCTCGAAGGTGACACGCAACCACACTACTACTAGTTACCATGGAGCACGAAACTCGCGGAGACCTTATAGGGTACATTGGAAGAGACGGTCCGGCAGCATGGCGACGTCGAAATCGTGCCGCCGCCTTGACGCAGCCGCCCGCATGTGACCGAAATCTCTTAACCTAGAGGACAAGACGAGAATGAGTGCCGAACCTCAAAACGACGCCGATGCGATGTTGCTGCGCGAAGATGCAGGTGGAATCACGACCCTGACGTTGAATCGCCCCGACGCCCGCAATGCACTGTCCCGTGCGATGATCGCCGCCATCCAAGAAGAACTGGATACAATTTCCGGCGATACATCCGTCCGCACTATCGTCTTCGCAGCGAACGGTACGGCCTTTTGTGCCGGACATGACATGCGTGAACTGGTCACCAAAAAGTCACCTGAATTCTACGACGAGCTGTTTCACGCCTGCGGGCGGATGATGACTTCGATCATGAATTTGCCGCAGCCTATTATCGCACGCGTTCAAGGCGTTGCGACCGCAGCCGGCTGTCAGCTGGTTGCCACCTGCGACCTAGCGGTCGCGGCGGAAAGCGCTCAATTCGCGACACCAGGGGTTCATATTGGCCTATTTTGTTCAACACCGATGGTGGCACTCAGCCGCAACATTAGCCGCAAGCAGGCCATGGAAATGCTGATCCTTGGCGATCCGCTTTCGGCCCAGCGTGCCGTCGATTGCGGCCTCATCAACAAGGTGGTTCCCGCGGAGGAGCTGGATGAAGCGATCGGTGAAATGACCGCAAAAATTCTCGATAAATCGGGCTATACGATCAAAGTCGGCAAAGAGGCGTTCTACCGCCAGCTCGAATGCGGCGTGGAAGAAGCCTATGCTTATACTGCGAAAGTCATGGCGGAAAACATGATGTCGCACGATGCCCAGGAAGGGGTCGGTGCTTTTGTCGAGAAAAGAAAACCTGTTTGGCGAGGCGAATAGGGGAAATAGCCAGTGAATCACGACGACTACAACGACAAATACATCATCGACGTCCTGAAGGACACCAAAACCGTCGCCATGGTGGGAGCCAGCGCTAATTGGAACCGCCCCAGCTTCTTTGCCATGAAATACATGCAGCAAAAGGGTTTCCGGATAATCCCGGTTAATCCAGGTGTCGCCGGGCAGGAAATTCTCGGTGAGACAGTCATGGCCGATCTCGACGAGATCGACGAGCCGATCGATATGGTCGATATCTTCCGGAATTCAGAAGCTGCGGGCTCCATCACCGACGACGCCATCAAAGTGGGTGCGAAGATCGTCTGGATGCAACTCGGCGTCCGGAACGACGACGCCGCCAAGCGGGCTGAAGACGCCGGGCTTCGCGTAGTCATGAACCGCTGCCCCAAGATCGAATATGCCCGCCTCTACGGCGAACTGAGCTGGCATGGCATCAACTCGCACGTCATTACTAGCAAACGTAGAAGACTGGCCTGAGGAACCGAATGATGAGCAATCGTAAGCCGGGCCTCGAAACCCTTTCCGTCCATGCCGGCACGCCGCCCGATCCGACAACGGGCGCGCGGCAGATGCCGATATACCAAACTTCGTCTTTCGTTTTTGACGATGCGGATCATGCGGCGTCGCTGTTCAATCTTCAGCTTCCAGGTTTCATTTATTCCCGGCTGTCGAACCCGACCGTCTCCGCGCTCGAGGAACGGATAGCGGCCCTTGAGGACGGACTTGGCGCCACCGCGACCGCTTCGGGTCATGCGGCGCAAATCCTAGCACTGTTCCCGCTGATGCACCCCGGCGACGAGATCATCGCCGCTAACAAGCTGTACGGCGGTTCGATCAATCAGATGGGCATTAGCTACAAGAAATTCGGCTGGAACGCCTCTTTCGTCGACCCGGACGATCCAGAGAACTTCCGCCGCGCGATTACGGATAAGACGAAGGCCATCTTTATCGAAAGCCTCGCCAATCCGGGCGGTGTGGTTGTCGATATCGAGGCGGTTGCGGCAATCGCACATGACACGGGCATTCCCCTGATTGTCGACAACACAATGGCGACGCCTTATCTCTGCAAACCTTTCGAGCATGGCGCAGACATCATTGTGCACTCGACGACGAAGTTCCTCTCCGGCAACGGCAGTTCGATTGGTGGTTGTGTCGTCGATTCCGGCAAATTCAATTTTGCGGGACGCGACAAATACCCCAGCTTGTCGCAGCCGGCACCGGAGTACCACGGCCTTACATTTTCCGAGACCTTCGGTGACCTCGCCTATACCATGCATAGCCATGCGGTCGGTCTGCGCGATCTTGGTGCCTGCCAGTCTCCGATCAACGCCTGGATCACGCTTCTGGGTATCGAAACCTTGGCACTCCGCATGGAGCGTCATTGCGAGAACGCGGCCAAGGTCGCGAGCTATCTCGAGACGCATCCGGCGATCGATTGGGTGTCGTATGCGGGTCTTGAATCCAGTAAGTACTTCGACCTCCGCAAGCGCTACATGCCGCGCGGTGCGGGCGGCGTCTTCACCTTCGGGCTGAAAGGCGGCTATGACGCCGGTGTCACACTCGTCGACCGTTGCGAGTTGCTGAGCCATCTCGCAAATATTGGCGATACACGGTCACTGATCCTGCACCCAGCTTCAACCACGCATAGACAGCTCACAGAAGAACAGCTGAAAGCAGCGGGCGCGGGCCCCGAAGTCATACGCATCTCTATCGGCATCGAGACAGTGGAAGATATTATTTCCGACCTTGAGCAAGCCCTCACCGGTCTGGAACTGGCAACGGTGGCGGAATAACAATCAAAAGCCAGATTCTGTAACGACCCATCTTAATCCGGATAGTTTCCGCAAGTGACTTAGAGCAAGAACCCAGAAACCATCGTACTGCATTCCGGTTACCGAAGCGATCCGGAGACTAATGCGGTTTCTGTTGCGGTCTATCAGACGAAATCATACCAGTTTCAGGATACCGGTCATGCCGTGCGCCTCTTGGCACTAGAGGAATTGGGCAACATGGACACCCGCATCATGAGGATGTGCTTAAGCAGCGCATTAAATCGCTGTACGGCGAAGTCGCGGCACTCGCCGTCTCATCGGGTCAAGCAGCGTCGAAATTGGCGATACAGAACCTGGCGTGGGAGGGCGACAACGTTGCCAGTTCCACCGACCTTTATGGCGGCACCAGGAACCTGTTCGCCAATACAATTAAGCACCAATATCTACAATGCCGCTTTGTGGAACCGGCGGCCCTGGAGAACTTCCGACGAGCTCAACCGGGTCTATCACGCCGAAACACTGCCGAACCCGAAACTCCGGGTATCCCCGATAAAAGAGGTTCCCTATATCGAACGACCGCGGGGAATTCCGCTCATTATGGACAACACGGCTGCCCCCATTATTTGCCGCACGTTCGAACATGGTTAAGAGATCAACGTCTACAGGATACAACCGTGTCCCAGGGTTACCCGGTCACCTATGATAGTGCCGTGCTCCGTGTCCGCATGAATTACAACATTGTCTTGCACGTTGGTTTCCTTGCCAATGCGAATAATGCCGGAATCACCGCCTAAGACCGCGCCATACCAGACACTGGCGCCCTCCTCGAGGACAACATAGCCAATAATCATCGCGGTCGAAGCGACGAAAACAGAGGCATAAATTTGCGGCGTCTTACCCTCGAATTCGACGATGGTCGCGCCATCGGCACCTCACTTAAAAGCCGTCGGTTGGATATCGGAATCGCGCCCAGCCGGCCAGTACAACTATTCGGCCGGCGCGGCACCCGGCTGCGCCGGCTTGTCCTGTGGCAGAAAGATCAGCAAGAGCGCGACGACAAGCGTCGCCACGGCGAGACCCCCGAACAGCATATCAAGCGCACTCGTCGCTTCTTCGATGAACGCCACCAATGCGACCGAGAGAGGGGCTGCGCTAAATGTGATGACGAACTTTATCCCGAAGATTAGGTTTCTGTGGCGTGCGGGCGCGTAGCGAAAGATCAACATGTTTTCCGCAGGAAGCATAGTGATATTGACCGCGACGGCCAACATCGCCGCACCGACAAGGCCGAGGCCAGTCGTGATTGAGATCGCCGACAACATCACAATCTGCAGGAACCAGCAAAGTACATAGATGTACTTTAGCGAATATCGGTCCGCCAACATGCCGCCGACATACTGCATAACGATGCTGGACGAATAGACGATCGACACGATGGCGCCGAGACTGGTAGCACTACTCGTGTCCAATGTGAACCCGCCGAGCAAATTCAGACTCCAGTCCGCTAGTTCAATATCAAAATGCTTCGGCAGGGCGGTCTGCGTCGACTGATAGATCACACCTCCCACGGCAAGCGATATCAGCAAAAGAACGGATACCCTGATAAAGTCGCGCCGAGCGTTCTCCTGTCCGTCAGACTCCCCTGCCGAATCACCATCGACAATCCGCTCTTGTGCGACGTAGAGCCACATCCAGAGACCGGTCGCCACACAGACCACGCCCGGCATCGTGAACGCCATACGCCATCCAAACACGTCAATCAAAATACCGGCGATTACGGCGGCGCCGGCATTGCCAAGACTACCAAATATGCCGTTCACCGCCAAAACCTTGCCGGTATTGGTAGTTGTGCTGCGAATTAGCCAAGGGATACCAACAGGATGATATATTGCACCGAAAACCCCGATACCCGAGAGTGCTACCAACAGCGCCAATTTGGACGAAATTAGTCCGCATACGATGGATGATATGCCCATACCGAGGAAGAAAATCACCATCGTTCCGCGCACACTCCATTTGTCAGCAAGCCGACCAGCCGGGATGGCCAACAAGCCCAAGAGCGCGGAAGCGATGGTCCAAAGTTGGAGCAATTCGCTGTAGGGCTCGTTCCATTCCACCACCAGCGTCAGAACGATGACGAAATAGAACGCGGTCATCATGTGGACATAAAAATGCCCAACACACGAAAAGGCCATCGCAAGGCGCGCGGAAGAGGTCATCTAGGCTACATCCTTCTTTGTTGGATGCCGCTGGCAAATCATAAAGATTACCGCAGCCGCAAGCACACTTCCACCCACGATGTTGCCGAGGGTGACCGGCTGAAGATTAGCGATGAAGCGCACGACATAGACGCTTTCCGAACCTGCATGCATGGCGACCGGGATAGAATACTTATTGGCGCCCGAATGCTCGAAATCAAGCGCTACAAATGCCGTGACGAGCAAAACAATCGCGATAAATTTACCTGCGACATGGTGCGCGTCAAAACTTTTCCAAACCGCGAGGCAAACATGGACAATACGTAGCATGCCGCGCACGAAGGCGTCGATGAACGGCAGCGCCGTACCCTTCGAAATTGAAATCGCAGTTGATTGAACCGCGCTGTCCCCGAGCGATAGCGTTCCTGAAAAATACACCAACACCGCGCTAACTACGGAACCGATGAACTTACCGATATGGACGATTGCCCAGTTCCGGAGCAGTTCAACTGCCCAAACCTTCTTATCCGCCCATGCCATGACAATCAGGCAAATGCCAGTAAACAACTCTGCCCCGCCGACAATGACAAGGACGAATCCGAGCGAGAAAATCAGAGCACCGAGCAACCGGATCACGCCAAAACCGCCTTCAATGCCCGTTATGGTCACGGTGTAGAACATGGCGCCGAATGCGATAAAGGCGCAAACACGGATTCCGAGCATCAAACTCAGCAGAATGGCGAGCCGCGCCTTCCGGACGCCGACATTTTCAATCAATATCGCGATTTCAAACGGTGTATAAGGATCGATAACCCGTAACGCTGGATGCTTGACCTCAGCCACCTTGCGCACCTATCCAATCGTTTCGGCTGCAATCCAGTCGAGGAATTCTAAATGACCCGACGCTATCGGCAATGCGACAACGCACGGGCAATCATAGCTGTGAATTTCCAGCACACGAGTCGTCAATGCTTCGACCTTGTCGTCCGTGGTCTTCGCAATGAGTACGCTTTCCTCATCTTCCTGTATGTCGCCTTCCCATCGGAAGATAGACACAATCGGTCCGTGCACATTGGCGCAGGCCGCCAGCCGCTTTGTGACCAGGTCTCGACCGATGCCAGCGGCTTCTTCTGAATCACGCGCGGTTATATAGACGAGACATGCCGACATGGCTTCGGCTCCAAAGTATTGCGAAACGTATTTCGCAGAAGTTCGGCCGCCGGGTTGGCGGCGGCGTCATTCTATCTTACCATGTCTAAACGGGCCAATCGTCTGGTAACCTAATCATGACGACTACGACGAAGGGGAAATCCGCGGCACGCCGAGGTAAAGGTCGTTCCGCGACGCCAACATCCAGCCAGCTTTCATGGCTGCAAAGCGGGCTTGATCAACCGGGTGGTAAATTGCCGCTTTTCGACAATGCCGGCCAGCGGATCAATCCTCGCACTGTCAAGAGTTGCCTGGCACAGAGATGGGCCGAGCCCTGGTTTACCAACCCAATTAAGCCGGATTGGCTGGTCTGCAAACTTACCAAAGAAGGACGGCGGATCGCCGGCGGATAGTGATGCGCCCTTCCAAAACCCAAATAATTAAGGGTTTAACACCAAATCATGATGAACGGCGAGCGAGTGTGATTCGCGTGACACGGGCGACCCCAATCTAATGATGCCGGGCATAGCGCCCAGTAAATTCGCGGATTGGATCGCCAGGCTGGAGGGTCCGGCGATGAAGATCATCGCGCGAAGCACCCAATGGTTCACGTCTAACCTTGTTTCAGGCGGGTTCATTTATTCAAGAAACCGTCCGTTTCTGTCAGTGTCTCCGCACTCGCTGCCAGTGCGGCAGTTACACCAATGGCTGTCTCTGCGGCCGATGCCCCGAATTTCCCTTTACAGCTCGCCAAGTGCAATCCTTGCGCTGGCAAGAAGAGCTCCAATCCCTGCGCAAGTAAAAAGAAGTAAGGACGCAGGCCTCTTCGAGACGAATCAAGACGCCGGCGCATTTCGTGCCGTCTTTTTTCATTGCGTCGGGCCCACGGGCGTACCGGGACCTTGGAAAAAACCCCAGAGACGAGTCCAGATGAACCCAAGCCCCTCATTCATGACCCGCCGAGTCATCCCGAAACCGTAATTCGAGGGAAGAAAATCACGCCAATGAATGGCGCGAACAGCATGCAGAGGCGTTGGCGCCGCGTGAACGTCGAATCCGGCTCCACGAAATGCCGCCTCTGCCCGCCTTGCGTGCTTTGGACCAGTTACCAGCACGATCGTCCACACCGACTCATTCATCAGGGTTTCCGCCGCATAACGGGCGCTTTCAAGCGTATCCCGGCCGCGTTCGAGGACCCAGCGCACGGGAACATGAAACTCTTTGCGCAGGAGCTCAGCCGCAGTAGCGGCTTCAGTTTGCGCACTAGGGGAAGCTCGTTCTCCAACAACCAGGATCGGCAGGCCGTGGCGACGGTGCAGCCATGCCGCATAGCGCCCTCGCACCAGCGTATTGTTGCTGGCGACGTCACGCCCGTTATACTCGGCTGCATTCGCGTAGAGCCCGCCTGGTAATAGCACGATTGCCTGCGACGCAGCTACGGCATCGTCCGAGATCGCCATCAGGCGCGATCCCGCGTCCATCAGCGTCAGCCCAACTACCGGAAGCGACGATACAATGAACAACAGCCCCGTCGACCAAATCAACATCCGCCCGACACGCCGAGAGCGCAGCCAGACACCGATTAAAGCAAGCACGAAACAATTCACCGGCGGCAACAACACTGTTTGCAGAAGAATCTTTAGTTCGTACATCGGGCTTTCGGTTCCGGCGCATTTGGCCAATAGCGGTTGCCGGCGGCCAGTTTGCGCAAGTCACTAACGAAACAAAAGGAAAATGGTCGGAGCAGCAGGATTCGAACCTGCGACCCCTTCGCCCCCAGCAAAGTGCGCTACCAAGCTGCGCCATGCTCCGACCGTGACGCGGAATGTAGCGCCGCCGCTTGGCATGCGCAATGGTGGAGCCCGTCAGGCGGCGGGCGGGTCGAGGAGCTTTCGGATTTCCGACAATTCGGAAATGGCTATCATAATAGCGCGGCGCTGGGAGTCATTGGACACCTCAGCCCCGTCGTCCGCGTTCGACAGCAGCGCCTTAACGCCCCGCTCACGGATCAAACGTTTAACACCCTTAATGGTGAAACCGTCGACATAGAGCAGATCGCGGATACGCTCCAAGAGCTGAACGTCTTCCAGTCTGTAGTAGCGACGGCCGCCGCCACGCTTTAGCGGGCTCACTTGGGAAAACTTGCTTTCCCAAAACCTCAAGACGTGCTGTGGCACGTCCAGATAGCGCGAAACTTCACTGATCGTACGGAATGCCTCAGCGGATTTTCCGGATTTCTGACGTTCGCTCAAACCGGACTAGTCCGTACAACGATCCGCCATGCCCGAATTGATACGGTTCTTAAGCACATGGCTCGGGCGGAAGATCAATACCGAACGCGGCAAAATCGGCACTTCCTCACCCGTCTTCGGGTTGCGCCCAATGCGCTGCCCCTTTTTACGCACGAAAAAACTCCCGAACGACGAAATCTTGACGGTGTCTCCGCCCGATAAGGCATCCGAAATTTCGTTGAGAACGGACTCGACCAGATCTGCCGACTCATTTCTAGATAACCCGACTTCTTGGTAAACCGCTTCCGTCAATTGTGCCCGCGTGACGGTACTTCCCGTCATGTTCTATCCCCTTGCAAGCTAAAGTCCGTTTCAAAACCTTTGTTTATACCCCTAACGGTAGTCCGCACACGCGGAGACGTCAATTCGGAAGCACGCAGTCATACGCTGGTAAGCTAGAGCCGTAAGAGCGCCGAACCCCACGAAAAACCGCCACCAAGCGCCGACAAGGCGATGAGGTTTCCTTCGCGAAGGCGACCGTCTGAAGCGGCCTCCGCCAAAGCCAAAGGTATCGTCGCCGCGGAAGTATTCGCCTGACGGTCTACGGTCACGACAATCTTCTCCTCGGGCAGGCTAAGACGCTTGGCAATGCTGTCCATGATTCGCTTGTTTGCCTGATGCGGAATCAGCCAGTCGACTTCATCGATCGAAAGACCGTTATGCTCGAGAGCCGTCACCACGACCTCGCTCATCCGATGGACAGCATGCCGAAAGACCTCCTTGCCTTCCATACGCAAATGACCCGACGTCCCGGTCGTGCTCGGCCCACCATCGACATATAGCATGTCGTAATATGCGCCATCCGAGTAAATGTGCGTAGACAGGACTCCGCGGTCCTGATTGTTGCCTGCCGCGTCCGCTGCCCGAAGAATGGTGGCGCCCGCCCCGTCACCGAAGAGCACACATGTTCCACGATCATCCCAATCGAGGATGCGGCTGAATACCTCGGCACCAATCACCAACGCGGTCTCCGCCTGACCGAGGCGTAGCATATTGTCCGCGGTCGCCAGCGCGTAAACGTAGCCGGCGCAGACCGCCTGCACGTCAAACGCCACACCGCGCCGAATACCTAGGTTCGATTGCACCCGGGTCGCCGTTGCAGGGAAAGTGTTATCCGGCGTCGCCGTCGCCAGCACAATCAGGTCGATGTCGTCGGTCGCAACCCCCGCATTTTCAAGCGCCGCGCGCGCCGCCTGCTCCGCGATATCCGAGGTGAGTTCGCCATCCGCCGCGATGTGGCGTTGCGCTATACCAGTGCGCTTGCGAATCCATTCGTCAGAAGTGTCGATCTTTTTGGCAAGGTCGTCATTCGTGACGACGTCCTTCGGGAGGTACGACCCGAAGCCGATAATTTGGGAGCGGAGCATGTTAAGAGACGGCAGCCTTTTTCTGTTCGCTTTGACTGGCCTTCAGTCTTTCGAAGTCCTGCCTTATTTTATCCGTGAATCCGTGTTGCGCCATATCCAAGCCGACTCCGATCGCATTAGCGAAACCAACAGCGTCGGTGCCGCCATGGCTCTTGATGACAATTCCGTTCAGACCGAGAAGCATCGCTCCGTTATAACGTCGCGGATCGGTCCGCTGCCGCAGGTTATCCAGTGCACGCCGGATAAACAAATAGCCAATCTTAGCCGCGATGCTGCTCTTGAAAGCATCGCGTAAAAAACTCGTATAGAGTTTGGTCATACCTTCGGCCGTCTTTAGCGCGACGTTACCAGTGAATCCGTCCGTCACAATGACATCTACAGTACCAGCTGGAATATCATCGCCCTCGACAAAGCCGAAAAACTCAATCGGTAACGGTGTCTCGTTAAGAATCGCTGCGGCTTCTCGGACTTCTTCCCGCCCCT
>DJKK01000139.1:0-303 GCA_002434595.1 Alphaproteobacteria bacterium UBA6544
TTCAACATTTGGTGTCTGGCTGTTCAAGGAACTGCGCTACCTCGGACAGATCGACCTCGTGATCAAGCTGTCCTACGTTATCTTCCTCGGCATCATCGGCTTCCTCATGCTGGTGGAAAGTCTACGAGCACTCCAACGCTCGCGCACGCCAGACGGTGCCCGGCGGAAGCTGCATCAACACAATTGGCTGCACGGCCTGCCGTTCAAGATGCGTTTCCGCAAGTCGAAGCTCTATATCAGCGCCCTGCTGCCGCTGTTGATCGGAATTCTTGTCGGCATTCTTTCCGCCATCATGGGTGTCGG
>DJKK01000139.1:657-5964 GCA_002434595.1 Alphaproteobacteria bacterium UBA6544
GGTGCCGGCGATGATCTACCTGCTCGGCATGCCGACCAATGTCGTCGTCGGCACATCACTCTTCCAGATCATCTTCGTCACCGCCAACGCGACCTTCTGGCAGGCCTCCCTCAACCAGACGGTTGATGTGATCCTCGCCTTCCTGCTGCTGTTGGGCGCGGTAATCGGCGCACAAATTGGCACCGCCGTTGGCTCAAAACTGAAGGGCGAGCAGTTGCGCGGTTTGCTGTCCCTGATCGTGATCGCGGTTTGCGTAAAAATCGGCGCCGATCTCGTGATCACACCGGACGACCTCTATAGCATCGGCTTCACGGGAGGACATTGAGCATGTGCGCACCTCTCATGAGATGTCTTGTCTTGGCGTCGTTGATCGTATTTCCAGCGGTATCCGCTTCCGCCGCGGGACTAGTCGCCGACCTTTCAGAGCAACGGATCCAGATCGACCTCGGCTTTACCGGAAAGCAGGTCCTGCTTTACGGTGCGATCGAAAGGGGCGGCAAAGTCGTAGTCGTCGTGCAGGGCCCTCGCGAACCCGTGACCGTTCGGCGCAAGGCGCGAGTCGCCGGCGTTTGGTTCAACAAGACCTCCGCTACGTTCGGCGATGCGATTTCCTTCTATCAGGTTATGGCGAGTGCAGAGCTCGACGAATGGCTTCCCTTTGCTTTGCGGGAACACCACCAAATCGGGGTGGAATACCTAAATTTTGAACCACGCGAGAAACTGGGCGCCGCGGAGAAAGCCGATTTCCTCACAGCGCTGATCCGCAACAAGCAGAAACTCGGCCATTATGGCGAACTGGAAGGGCGGGTGAGCGTGTTGGGCGGCCGATTGTTCCGCACTGAAATATTCTTCCCAGCCAATGTTCCGACGGGTACCTATACACTTGAAGCTTTCCTTGTTCAGGATGGGAAAATGGTCAGCGCCCAGAAGACACCACTTTACGTATCGAAAAGCGGGATTGAAGCGGAGGTCTTCAACCTGGCGCACCGATACCCAGAAATTTACGGCATCATAGCGATTATCGTGGCAGTCGCAGCCGGACTCGCGGCGAACGCCGGAGCGCTGCGCCGCTGAACTTTCGGCCTTGCCACCACCGGTGCCTGTGCAACCTGCCTATAGACATCACACAAGAGAGTCGGGACAGCATGCGCGAACGGACAATAAGAGGCAAAACCGCAATCGCCGGTGTGGGCGAGACGACCTACTACAAGCACGGGCAATCGCCCGACAGCGAATTGGTATTGGTTCTGAAGGCAATCCTTGCGGCGTGTGAAGACGCCGGCATCTCACCGAAGGAGATTGACGGTTTTACGTCCTACTCGAATGACCGGAATGAACCGACCCGCCTTGCGGCAGCACTTGGAATAGACGAACTGAGGTTCTCGAACATGAACTGGGGCGGCGGCGGTGGCGGCGTGGCAGCCGCAATCGGCAATGCAGCGGCGGCCGTCGCCTGCGGATACGCAGATTGCGTCGTTGCCTTTCGCGGCCTGGCCCAGGGGCAATTCCGCCGCTTTGGCCAGGGTGCGCCCGACCCGACGGTGAGCGGAGACGCCGCCTATATGTCGCCCTACGGCGTGTTGTCTCCGTTGCAGAAATACGCCATGCGGGCGATGCGCTTTATGCACGACCACAAAGTCGATCACAGGGTCCTGCGTGCGATCTCCATGGCGTCGTACAATCACGCGCAGAACAATCCCCGCGCGGTCATGTACAACCGGCCGCTGTCCGCTGAGAAGTACGACGATTCACGCTGGATCGCAGAGCCCTGTCGCCTTTTCGACTGCTGTCAGGAGAACGATGGCGCAGCAGCCTGTATTATCGTCTCCGCAGAGACGGCCAAGGACATGAAGCAGCCGGCGGCCTATATCCTTGGCGCGGTCCAGGGATCGGATCATCGCTGCGGAGCACCCGTGATGAACGCAAGCAACTTCGCCTCGTCGAGTTTCGCCAGCTTGGCACCCCGCCTATACGAGATGTCAGGGATGAAGCCGCAGGACGTCGACGTAGTTCAAAGTTACGAGAACTTTACGATCGGCGTCATGATGGCAGTGGTGGAGCACGGTTTTTGCGACCCGGACGACTGCAACGAGTTCTTTCAGATCGACAACCTCGTCGCCCCCAACGGCAAGATGCCGCTCAATACCAGCGGTGGGAACCTCGCGGAGTGCTATATGCACGGGCTCGGCCTGCAGATCGAAGCCGTTCGGCAGATCAGGGGCCAGTCGGTCAATCAGGTTCCCGACGCCGACGTCGCAATCAACATAGCGGGACCGATGGTCCATCACGTCAGCAGCGTTATAATGGGGTCGGAGGCCACGCTATGAGCAAGAGCTACCTGCCAGAAGGCATGCCTATCCCCATCCCGATGGATGACGGTCTTGACACATCCTATTGGGAGGCGACACGACGCGGCGAGCTGATGATCCAGAAGTGCGCCGATTGCGGCACGTGGCAATGGGGACCGGAGTGGCTTTGTCACAATTGCCAATCGCTGAAAATAACTTGGAAGAAGGTGGCGCCGGAAGGCACCATCTATAGCTGGGAACGGCCTTGGCATCCCGTCCACCCCGCCTTGAAAGACCACGGTCCATATATCGTCGTGCTGGTGGAATTGCGACATGCGGGCAACGTACGGATGATCGGTAACTTGCTGGGCGACCCGCATCAGGATGTTATCATCGGCAGCAAGGTAGAAGCCGTCTTCGAGCCACACGACGATGCGGATCCGCCATACGCGTTGGTACAATGGAAGGTCGTTTAGGTTAAAGGTCTAACGAGCCTACCCGACGCTTAGCGCACCGGCGCCGTCGATCCGGCCTGACCTGCCGCAGAACTCCTCGCGCATCATAGCCGCGACCGTGTCGCCGTCCGTGACATTCGCCCAGGTGCGTCTGCCATCATCGAGAAGACATGTGGTATGCGCGACACTCGGTTTCGCGTCGACATCGTACATCACGACATAGGATTCGATAGTCGCCTCGCCATCGTGTTCCGCCGCCACTTCGCGGCGCGGCATCGCATCAACCTCATCCTGCAGACTGGCCCAGGCAAAGGGCCGCTCTGGTGCTTCCTTCGAATAGATGCAGAGCGCGTGTTTTGTCAGCAGCCCGCCGTTTGCGGTCACGAGGCCGTTTGTCCCGGGTGCGGCACGCAGCAGTTCAACGGTTCTCGCGACGCCATGCATCACGTAATTGTTTAACGGTCCGCCCGCAAAGGTCAGCCCGCCGGTCACGGTAAGCGGACGCTCCTGAGACAAGCCAATCTCCCTCGCGGCTATTTGCACGGCCGCGGGGAAGCAGCTGTACAAATCCACATGATCCATATCTTTGGGTCCGAACCCCGTCAGTTCGAAAAGTTTCGCTGCCGAGAGTCTGATCGCGGGCGAGCTGTGGAGATTGTCGCGCTCCGAGACATAGAGATGGTCCCAGGCCTCTGTTCCCCCATGCGGGTACACCCAACGGTCCTCAGGTATGCCAAGCGCGCGCGCCTTGCCGACAGAGGTAAGGATCAACGCCGCACCCTGATCGACGCTGTTGTTCGAATTCATCAACTTCGTGTACGGGTAAGATATCGGCCGGTTCGTCGAAGAAGGTGTCCGGATGTCCTCCGCACTCAACGGCTTACGAAGCCAGGCATGCGGGTTATCAACAGCAACCTTGTTAAATCCAGCCCAAAGCTCCGAAACCCTTTTCAAATGGCCCTCGATGCTTTCGCCGTTGGCATGCCGCAAAGCGGTCTCAAACATCGGATAGAACTGGATCGGTAGCTGGATACCGCGACGCATCTCGGCGTCATGTCGGGTGACCTTGTCGCTGCCGAGATACATCTCCGGCGCATCGCCGTCTTCACGCGTGGTCGGGTTAGCGCCCGGCTCGCGAGTCAGCGGATTCCAGTCGAGCTCGAGACCTGCCTTGCGTGCCCGTGCCTGGGTGCGACCGCACTCTCCGCCGGTGACAATCACGATCTCGTTCTTTCCGGATTGTATATCGAGAAAACTGCGGTTCGTCAGCGCCTGCACGTAATTGCCGCCGAGCGTCGTCAATCCCGTCTCGGCATGATCCACCCCGATCCGAGCCGAGACCTGCCGCGCGGGATTGCCGTAACCCCAGATTCCCCGAACCACCCGAACGGAATCGGCTTGGCCGAGGATAGACGGATTGCCGCAATCCTCGCCAGCCTGCGTGACGGCTTCGACCATGAGACTAAGCGGCTCGCGAGCAGCGCGGGGATCATTCTCGCGTTGCTCCACCTGTGCAACGCCAACAATGATCGGTGTACGGTCGTCACTGGACATCCATAATTCCCGCCTTCTTTTTGATAGAATAGAGACAACAGATAAACCGAGGCGACGCAAGTTCCAGCAACATTAATGATGCCGTTCTACCAAGCCCCAAAGGCGGAACAGCGACGGCTCTCGAAACGCTCCGCACCTTTACCGGTGCGTGGCGCCAACTAGGCCGCAGCTATACCGGAATTTACCTCCAAGATCGGCAGGACGAAATAAAAGGCGGTACCTGCGCCGACTTCCAATTAAAAATTTATTTGGCCCCTATGCGACTCGACAATCGCTTTGGCAATACTGAGACGTAGACTAGTTCCACCTTTCTCGCGGGTATCGGATGAGCCGACGTGCATGAATTTCTCAAATACTAGGTCGCGATGCTCCGGCGGAATGCCGCGACCATAGTCTTCGACCTCAATGCGAACCTGACCAGAGTCTACCTCGGCATACAGTTCGACGTCGCCGCCTTTCTCGGAGAGCTTAACCGCGCTCGACATTAGATTGTCCGAGACCTGCAGGAGGCGAGAAGAACAACCCATGAAGTAGGCTTTCGCGATGTTACGCTTGTCTACGAATTGAACCCTCTACTTATCCGCATAGGCGTGATTGAGTCCAATTGCCTCGCCGATGAGAGAGAAGATTTCGGTTGGCTCAAGGTTAAGGCCGAACCGACCCTCCTCTATCTTATCAATATCGAGAATTTCGTTAACCAGTGTTTCCAGTCGGAGGCAGTTGGAATCTGCGATCTCCTATAGCGGCCGCAAGTTGACCGATACCGCATCGATTGCGACCCCGCAAAGGAGACCGACCGCGCCTTTAGCGACGGCAGCGGTGTGCGCAATTCATGGCAGGTTAAGGACGCCCATTCTGGTTCACCATACCCTCCGAAACACCATCCGAGAACGTGCTTGAAGTCGTCGCAGCGGAAACCCGCGTCAACGAATCCATTTGAGATATGGCACAGAACGGTTCGATCTTAATGGCTGAAGACAACACGGCCAATCAATTGGTGGCCCGCGCAT
>DJKK01000058.1 GCA_002434595.1 Alphaproteobacteria bacterium UBA6544
CGGACCTTGGACCGGTGCAAGGTCAATACCCGCGGCACCGCTCGCGGTGGTCTCGCCATACGGATACTGAACAAGAGGCCGCTGTCCAACCCAGACTTGGCCCGATTCCGGATCGCAACTCGCCCCTACCAGGTACCACTCCCTAGCCAGCAGCGGCACGCCAGTGCCGAGAATGAACAACTGTTGGCCATCACCGAGATACAGCGCCAGCGCCCCCTCGTCATCAATGGCGAGTGCATAGCCGCGCGGAGCATCCGCGTCCCAGTCGGCGATTAACGCCTGCGGCGCTTTGCCGGGAGTTGTCGGCCAAATTCGCGCCTGTAAGGCAAAACCGCCCGCGGCGATTGAGCCGAGATCTCCAACTTCTACATAGGAACCGATATCGATCGCCTGGACCCGGGCGGGATAGTGGCCGCTGACCGGCGTGCCGAGTAAAGTCTCGTGAAATGCGGGTCCTTCGGGCGTACCGTCACCACACCGCAGGCGGACAATCTCCGCACGATACGGCGCCGCTCCCTCTGCGCTCACCTTGAATTCGATACGGCCACCGGGCCGAACACTGAAGACGTCGCTATAGGAAAGGATAGGCCGGTCAGCAGCGTTCAACGTCAACACACCCTCGCCAGGGCGCGGAATGACCGGGTCATCGATCCCGTCCAGCAATAGTCGCACGCCCGCATGGGCTTCCCACCGCGCCTTGAACAGCGCCCAGTAGGCGGAGCTAAGGTCAGAGTACCCGCGATCCCAGAAAATTTCGAGCGGATGTGCTTTCGGTCCCGTCGTATGGGCAAGGTACCATGGATCCCCACGCCGCGGCTGCACCAGAAGGTATCGGCTCTCAATCCTCTCCCAGCGCAATAGCTTGATAAGTTTTTGAAGGTCTGGCCCATGCGGCCCAAAAGGATTGCCGCGAAAGGCACGGCAAAGGTCGAGACGGTCGGGATCGACTTTGTGCACCAGATCTACCCTGTGAAATACGACTCGTGCGCGCCGGTCGCCGGATCGTATGTCTGAATATTCGATGTCAGGTTATCGCACCAATAGAGCTTCTGCTCTTCAGGATGCCAGATAACCCCCTCACTGAGGGTATCCTTCGCCTCGACGAGACATTCCACGCCCGCCATGCGGGGTCCTCCTCATTGGTGGAACGCCCGGGTCGGGCGTCAGTGCAGTTGTGGACCCTTCAATAGGTCACCGCGGCTGATCGACTGTACGTGTACTTCCACACGATCGCCGGAACGCTGAAGGTTCAAGGGTATCTCCGCGCCGGCGGCGCCTTGTGACCAGATCTTGCGGTACATCTGCACCATATCGTTGACCGGCTGCCCGCCGACACCGAAGACGATATCGCCCAACTGCACGTCTGCACGCTGCGCTGGCCCGTTGTCGGCAACGCCGGCGACGACGACACTGCCGTCGACTTCCGTCGTGAACATTCCAAGCCACGGGCGCGGCGGCTTGCTTGTTTTCCCGTAGCGCATCAGTTCTTCCATGATCGGCTTCAGGATATCGATCGGCACGACCATGTTGACGTCAACCGGCTCTTTGCCATCCGTCGACTGCTGGACGTAGAGCGAACCGATCCCCCGCAGCGTCCCGTCGCTACCGATCAGGGCCGATCCGCCCCAGAGCGGATGCGGCGGGGCGGTGAAGATCGCGTTGTCGAGCATGTACTCCCAATACCCCGCAAACTCGCGGCGCGCGACGACTTCCGCGCTCACCGCGTGTTTAACACCACCGCAACCGGCAAGGATCGCCGGATCGCCAACCCGTAACGAATCGGAACTGCCGAGTTCCAGTGGCGGCAAATCCAGCTTCTGCAGGGCCTGCACGAGGCCGAAACCGGTCTCCTGATCGTATCCGACGACATGGCCAGGGATCGCCCTTCCATCGCCGTCGAATAGCCATACCGTCTCCGCTTCGGTCACCAGGTAACCGATCGTGACGACGAGGCCGTCGCTGCTGATTAGGGCCGCATTCCCGCCCCGCTCGGTCCCCAGCGTTTCCGCTGTGAACCCGTCATCCGGGATATGGGTGCGGATCGACAGGACGGAGGACAGCGTCTCTTCCAGATCGAAACCATAGTCCTGAACTCGGGGCCGGGCGCTTTCGGGAATCATTGGGCCGAGCCGCTCTTCCAATTCGTCGTCGTCACTCAAATCCGCTCTCCGTCTTCGCTTCAGGCCGACGCAGAGATCATTCGCATGACCGGCGTCAGCGCGTCTCTGGCAATGGTCTTGATCTCATCGTCGGTGCGGTCTTGTATCGGATGTGGCACGTAGACGATCGCGGGATCGAAATTGAGCGCCGCCGATTGCGCATTCGCGGCCTGTTCGAAAGCCGTCGTGGCGATCATGCCGCCCGGAATACCTCTTTGATCCAAGTCCCAGATGTCATGCAAACTGCACGACGTGCAGGACCCTCAATCGCTGAGAGCTTCGACCACCACGTCGCATTCGGTGGCGATTGTCTGCGCCAGATCGACGGGAGCCGTACGTGTGTTCGTCGGCTTTGCATACTGCTTCACTGTGAAGCCTTTTTCACCGAGGAGCCGCGCAATCTCATCGCAGAAAACATCGCCGCGCACCTTGCCGATGTCGAGGACACCGATGGTCAATCCTTCGAGTGATTCCGGTGGCTCCAGACGTTCGCGCCTCGCGGGCGACGTCTCCGCCGTCGGATCTAGAAGGGTCACATTTTCGCTCATGTACCAATCTCCTTGGTTACCAGATCACTGCCGCGTTCGCCACTCGCGGCCCAACCGCCGATAAGCGCCGACATAAGGCCGGCCTCACCGCCGGCACGCACGATGTTCAGGCCGCCGGAGCGAACTTTACACACCGTCTTCCCCGCCATACTTGCGGGCAAACCTTCCGCTACCCCGCCGACACCACGCAATAAATCGTCGGCCGGCATGGTCAGCACTTCTTCGAATTCCTGCATGGTACGTTCCCGCGTCCAACCGGCGCGGTCGTAAACCCGGAAATGCTCGTGGCCCATGACGATCATGACATCATGGCCCGGCGCTCGTTTTGGATGCCCAATTGCCTTGATCGACATGGCAAGCGATCGGGTTAGAGATTGCGGCTCGCGGGACAACTGATCGAAATTGCCCATTTGCCCCTCGCCGGCGTAGAGCGTCACGGCTGACTTGCCCGGCGCGACACCACGTTCCTCAGCGAACGGCTTCCAGATCGTCTTGCTCTCGTCCTCGGCAAAACAAAGGCCGACCTTGCCAGGGTTGCCAATTGTCGCGCGATCGATCTCACCGGGGCGCCCGCCGCCAACATTCCGAATAACCAACTGCAACGCTCGTCCGATGGTCGAGTTAGCCCGGTTGCCTTGTCCCAGAGCGTTAACGCCGCAATTCATACCGATCCGCTGCGCGATCGGTCCGTTCACCACGACAATTGGTCCGACAAAGTGGGTCGTGCACAGAACTCCATGCATGCTGAAGGCAGGATCAAGTGCCGCCTCAACGGCGGCAAGGACCACCGGGAGGTATTCCGGTTTACATCCGGCCATGACGGCGTTGATCGCCACTTTCTCGACCGTACAGGGGACCAGGTTTGGCGGAATCTCGCCAATAATCTCCTGCGAGTCGCGGGTGGTTCCCTGCAGCATCCGCAGCACGCGGACCGGCGTTGGCGGGACCACAGGAAGCCCATCCGACCAGCCTCGGTCGTAACAGGCCTCAATTTCGTCGTCGACGGCGCCAACTTCAATCTGGCGGGCATCGAGTGACACATCGCCAAACCGAACAGCAAGTATTTCGGGCATCCCGGGATCGACGCTTTTGGAGCCGCAACCCGGCTGATTTTCGGGCAAACCATCGCCGAGGCCACCCTTGCCGCTCAGATCTTCCCATTCTCCACGGTTCCAGCCGATAGCGCGGCCCTTCTCTTCGCCGTCCTGGATACGTATCAATGTCGGAACAGTCTCAATATCGAGACGATAGGAAACCTCGAGCTCGCGGTCATCCACGGCAGGCACACTTTCAGGAAAGGACGGGTCGTCTTGGGTGTAGATGGTCAGGCCGTCGTTATCCTCCGCAAGTTGCGCATAGACCGGCTCCAACATGATGCAGGTCGGACAATCGCGCTTTGCAATCACGATCAATCCGTCGGAAGGGGTCGGCATGGATTCAGTGTGTTGGCTCATATCGTCTTTCGCGATAAACTTATCTGAGTTCTCAGGGCGTTTCAGTCACAAATCATTGCAACACATCACGCCAGAAGGTCAAATAGCACCTTCGCAGGCGAATTCGATGATGATTCGCCGAAACTTGGGTGTATGCAATGGAAACTTTCGATGTAATTGTGGTCGGAGGCGGACTTTTTGGTCCCGCAACGGCCTATGGCCTGCGCCAACAGGGATTGGACACGGTTGTCCTTGATGATGGGGACGATGTCCTGCGCGCCGCACGGGGCAATTTCGGCCTGGTCTGGGTGCAGTCAAAAGGTATGGGCATGCACCATTACCACGCATGGAGCCGCGAATCGGCACACCTCTATGCCGATTTCGCAGCCGAGTTGAAAGACGGAAGCGGCGTCGCAGTCGCACATCGCAATAATGGCGGGATGCACATCCTCCTGGGTGAAACCGAGCGCGAGCAACGACGTCGCGAAATGGATATCATGCGCCAACAGGCGGGCGTAGACGGCTTCGAATGCGAGATCATCGAACGCGAGGATGTCGAGAAGATGCTACCCGGCGTCCGGCTCGGCGATGCAGTAGTCGGCGCCTCCTTCTCCAAACACGACGGCGACGTCAATCCGTTGAAACTCCTGCGGGCGCTTCATACAAGTTTCCGGCGGATGGGCGGAAAGTTGCGCACCGACTGCCGCGTTGAAAACATTCGCCACGACGGTTCAGCCTTCATCGCAGAGACGCGAAATGGCTGTTTCGCGGCGCCGAAGATCGTTCTTGCGTGCGGCCACGGGATTACCCGCCTTGCACCGATGGTCGGCCTTGATACACCCATCGTGCCCCAGCGAGGCCAAGTTTTGGTGACGGAGCGGGCGGAGCCAGTGCTCGGCATGGCACTTGGGAATGTTCGACAAACCGATGAAGGCACGGTCCAGATCGGCAATACGGAAGAGGATGTCGAGTACGACGACGGCACAACGCTGAGCGCAAGCCAAGCGATGGCCCGCCGTGCGGTGAAACTGTTCCCGCAACTGGCCGGCCTTCGGCTAATCCGTACCTGGGGCTGTATCCGCGTTCTCACACCCGACAAATGCGCCATCTATGATGAATCGGAAGAGTATCCGGGGGCATACGTCGCAACGTCGCATAGTGGCGTGACCCTTGCGGCGGTAAACGCCCGGCACACCGCGCGCTGGATCGCCACGGGGGAAATGACGCCCGGTTTCGAGGAGTTCAGTGCGAAGCGTTTCAACAAGGGAATCCAGGATGTTCCGTCGCATCACTGAGCCAGATGCCGAAACGGTCATCATCCGTTTTGAAGGCGAAAGACTAAAGGTCGCCGCCCACGAAACTGTTGCTGCGGCGGTCCTTGCGACCAATCCAGAATTTACCCGCACCACACCGATCAGCGGAGAGAAGCGGGCACCCTATTGCTTGATGGGCACCTGTTTCGAATGCCTGATGGAGATCGACGGTGAGCCTAACCGTCAAGCCTGCATGATGATTGTGACGGACGGAATGGTCGTAAAACGGCAAACCGGCAAACGGGAGATGCCGGAATGACAAAAAATTTCGACGTTGCCGTAATCGGCGCCGGACCCGCCGGTCTTGCCGCCGCAACCGAAGCCGCTTCTCATGGTCTCTCTGTCGTACTCTTCGATGAGCAACCGGCGCCGGGTGGCCAGATTTACCGCAATATCGAAGGTGTCGACCGGAGGCGGCTTGGCAAAATTCTCGACGAGGATTACCTGAAGGGCGCAGATATCACCAAAGCTTTCCGCGCATCATCGACCAATTACCACTCCGGCGCCACAGTATGGCGGGTCGACACCGATGGAAGCCTCGCGTGGACCAATGGCACCGCCGCGCAGATCACAAACGCAAAACGAGTCATCTCAGCAACGGGCGCTTTGGAGCGCCCGGTGCCTGTACCAGGCTGGACCTTACCGGGTGTCATGGGGGCCGGTGCGGCGCAGATTCTCCTCAAGACCGCCGGCATGGTTCCAGACGGCCCCACTGTGATTGCGGGCAACGGGCCTCTGCTGTACCTCGTCGCCAATCAGCTGTTCAGCGCCGGGACGGAAATCGCGGCCATTCTGGAGACGACACGGTTTCGCGACTACTTCGGCGCAGCGCGCTACGCCTTTGGCGCACTGAAGGCGAACGAATACCTCTCCAAAGGCAATCGCATGATGCAGGAATTGAAACGAAAAGGCCTCCGCGTGCAATCCGGGACAACTAACGTTCGGGCCGACGGTAACGAAAAGCTGGAAACCGTTCGCTTCACAGCGAACCAAGAAGAGTATGAAATCGAGGCGAGCACACTGCTCCTGCACCAGGGTGTCGTGCCGAACGTGCAAATCACCCGGCAGATGGGCGCCACGCACGAATGGTACGAACCGCAACGTTATTGGCGGCCGGTGACCGACGAATGGGGTGCGACAAGCGTTGAGACACTGGCGGTCGCAGGCGACGGCGCGGGCATATTCGGTGCCGAGGCCGCCGCCGCCGCAGGACAGCTTGCCGGACTGGACGCGGCACATAGGCTCGGCAAGATCGACGAACTCGACCGCGACGTTAAAGCAGGCCCTCTGCTGCGCGAGCGCAATCGTCTAGCCGGTGTCCGTCCGCTGCTAGACCATTTGTTCCAGCCGACCGACGACATCCTCCGACCTGCCGACGAAACGCTCGTTTGTCGCTGTGAAGAAGTCACGGCCGGCGATATTCGTGAATGCGTCGCCGAGGGCGCGACTGGTCCCAATCAGCTGAAAGCCTACACGCGCTGCGGCATGGGTCCTTGCCAGGGCCGGATGTGCGGTCTAACGGTGGCGGAAGTGATCGCGGACGCTCGCGATAAGCCGGTCGAGGAGATCGGTTATTATCGCCTTCGTCCACCGATCAAGCCTATCACACTCGGCGAACTTGCGGCGATGGAGGATGCGGTGGACTAGCCCACCTTAGGTCTCAGGAGGCGTCGTCAGGCTATTTTTCGAGAACGGCGATATGGATGTCACGCCGGCATTCGAAACCCAAGTCTTCATAGAGGCGAATGGCGCCCGTGTTCGCCTTCAACGCATGTAGGAACGGCACTTCGCCTCGCGCGCGGATGGATCGCGCAACATGCGTTTAAAGGCGAACGCCATAGCCTTATCCGCGAAATTCCGAATGAGTTCAGGCGGCTCTGATTCCGGTGAAACCCGGAGAACGCATCCTTTCGCTCGCCATGGCTATCAGACGGCCATTAACGCGAACGCCAAAGAAACCACCCATGGTACGGGTCCGCGCCAAAGTAACTTTGGTGAGATTCCAATCGCGCATTGAGCGCATACCCATGCCACCCAATTCTTCCGGGACGAAAGCCCCGGTAATCCCGATCCGCTGCATGTTCGCATAGTTCTCGCTGCAAATCTCGCTTGCCCGGCCGGCCACATCGACGCGCTCTCGGAAAGTCTCTATCAGTCCGCCTGCCGCTTCGACAACACGAGCCCCATCCGAGGTCGCAGGTTGGATGGCTTACCTCATGAGCGTCAGGCGACCTTATCGTCCGCCGTCTCAACGTCGAGGACGTAACATTCGCCAACATCGACTGCTTTTATGCCAGCCTCGAGCGCCGGCATCAGGTCTTTGAGGTCGCGCACGGTTTCTCCAGCTGAGACACCATAAGAGCGCGCCTGCGCCGGGATATCGACGCGCGGATTCTCCAGGCTCTGGCCGATCCATTTGTTCTCGACCGGACGGCCGCGGCGTTCCGCCATAGTACGTTGGTGGCCAACATCGTTACCGAAGGACCGGTTGTTATTGACGATCAGCAGCAGCGGAATGCCGTAATGGGCCGCTGTCCAGAGTGCCGAAGCACCCATGAGGAAATCGCCGTCTCCCATTATCGCAACAGGCAGGCGTCCGCTTCCCTGCAACGCCAACGCAGAGCCTACCACCATGCCGGGTCCGGAACCGACACCGGCTCCCCCGTCGTTTCCGATGTAATCGAGCGGACCGCCAATCCGGAGCGTCGGCGCCGGCCACCCGATAGGCAGGCGCACATAGGTCGTCGGCCGGTCGCCAATGGCGGCGTCGACCGCCGTGCCCAGCGAAACAAGGTCGATTGGCCCCGATCCACTCGGTGCAGTACTCGGAGTCGCCGCGCAGTCGCATCGCTCGCCCGGGTCCAACGTCGCCAAGGCGGCTGCGACGAAACTATCGGGCGTTGCCAGGATCGGCAGATCGACTGGCGGCAGCTTGTGGTAATCGAATGACCACCCATTAGAGTTGAGGTCGTCCATCGAAACACTGATGATCTTTGCCTGAACGTCGCCCACCGTCTGCAAAGTTCCGCCGAAGTCGAGCCAATCAAGATTCAGGATGACGTCCGCACCACGTATCAAGGCCTCGTCATCGGCCGTCGTCCGGTAGTTCAGATGATTGGGATGGAGAGGATGATGCGTGGGGAAGGCAGCAGCGGTCCTCTGGTTAGTAATCACTTGGGCGCCAAGCGCTTCGGCAAATGCAATACGGCGATCCCAGTCATCCTGGTTGCGCGATACTCGGCCCGCAAAGATCAGCAGCGATTTCGCTGACTTCATCATCTCGACGGCCTCCACGACCGACCCCGGCGTCGGCACAGGATCCGGTTCGACATCATAGCGGGCGACATCGGGGATCGCCGGAACCGGATCGAGGTTGGATTCCTGCATCGCCACGTCGAGCACGACATAGACCGGGCCTTTAGGCTGGCGCCGCATGATACGATTGGCGCGCAGGACCGATTCGATCGCCGCCTCCGGAGAAGCCGGCTGGTCGTCCCACTTGACGTAATCTCTCACCAGCGCCCCCTGATCCCGTGAGGTGTGGATCCAATCGATCCAAGGACGCCGCAGCGCCGCGTCGACCGGTCCAGTTGCACCGAACACCATCACAGGCGCCCTATCACACCATGCATCGAAAATCGCCATTGTCGCATGCATCAAACCGACATTGCTATGCACCGCCGCCGCCATCGGCTTATCGGTCACCTTGGCATAGCCATGTGCGATGGCCACACAGTGCTCCTCATGGAGACAGACCAGCATCTGCGGATCGCGATTGCCGAGATAATTGACTAGGCTGTCTTGGAATCCGCGATAGCTCGCCCCCGGCACCATGGCGATATAAGGAAGATCAAGACGGCGGACGAGTTCGGCAACAACATCGCTCCCCCACGCCATCTCGGCATCTTCGGTGCCGACAGGTCGCTCCGGCTCATTCGGACGATCAATCGCCATGTTATGGTCCTTTCAAAGTGCAGCATCCCTGAACGCAATCGCTAATATTGTTCGTCGCACGAAATGCTCAGGCAAAAATCACGGGCCCCTGCTAACCAGACCTCGGAATGACGGAAAACATATAGGTCATTTCGGGGCACTGAAAGGCGAACCCGGGACTAGTGACTGAGCGATACGTTCGAAACGTCGAACACCCGAGCACCGGCATTGCCGAACGCATAGACGTCACCATCACCGATTTCCACATCGATGCCCGGAATACGGTCACGGTCGGTGCGAGAGCCTACGATCATGCAACACGTGCGGTCCTTCAATTTGATGTTCCCGCCGGTATGATCGTTGTGGTGATGCGTGTTGAGGATATGGGTCAGGGACCAACCCTTTTCGGCCAACGCATCGAGGACCGATTCGACTACGGCGGGATCGACCGCGGCCGTCACATTCGCTGTCACTTTATGCGTCAGCCAGACGTAGTTGTCCCGCAGCATCGGGACGCTATGCACTTCCAGTATCGCCATGTCCGAATTCCCTGTCTGCGGCCGTCATATGTCAGGAATAAC
>DJKK01000045.1 GCA_002434595.1 Alphaproteobacteria bacterium UBA6544
CAACAATATCTAATTAGCTTTGGGTATGGCGAAGACCTGTCCTGGGTAGATCAGGTCAGCATCTCGAATTTGATCCTTGTTCGCTTCGTAGATCACCGAGAACATCGTGCCCTGCCCCAGAAGTCGACGTGAAATACGCCACAGGCTGTTTCCCGGCTGAACGATGACATATTCCTCGTGCTTTAGTTCAGCAATCGGCGCGGCGCGTGAAAACGGCAGTTCGATACGGGCAACGACTTTCGAGACCTTCAGTTCATCAACACGCAGCGTGTAGAGGCCCGGCTCCGCCGGAGACGCTGGCCGCAATTCCCATTGACCGTCCACAGCCACTTCCGCCCGTCCGATCGATCCATTGTTGAGGTAAACAATGGTCGCGTTGCCCGGATTGGCCTGACCCAGCAAGCGCAATCGCCCCGACTCGTCGTAGTCGACTACATCCAATGTGAGAGAAATTGTCCGGGAGGCGGAATCCTGCCGTTTTGGTCGCTGTAATATTTTTTTCGTATTCTTGCCCTCACGCGGTACCAGCACCGCAAGCGGCGTCTCCGGTTGCGCCGTACGTTCCGGTACCGCCAGCACCACCACGTCCGCAGACCGAAGCCGTTGCCCCTCTGCTCCTTCGGCAATAATGCTCAGCGCACGATCGCCCGACGGTAACGGTTCCTCCGGGACCAGAACCCATTCACCATTGCGGTCCGCCATTACCGTTCCCACCGCCACATCGCCGTCCATCACCGTCACTTTGGCGCCGGAAGCAGCCCGGCCCGCGATGACTGCGTCACCTTCCGGGTTCACCCGGACAACATCAAAGTCGGGCAATATCGGAGGCGCTGGCTGCGGCTCCCCGAGTTCCTCGGTTGGTGCGGGCGCTTTCGCAACATTTTCGGATTTGGGCACCAGGGTTTCAGGTTTGGCCTCCGTCGCAGGAGGGGCCGGCTGCGACGTAGCGTTCAGCGCCCTCTCATCGTCCGCGTCGCGCCAGAATGTCAGCGCCAGTGCCAATCCGATGGCAACGATACCTACCAAACCGATTCCCACCGAACGGCTCACGAAACCTACCCCAGCTGATTTATCGGATCACGTTAGTACGCAGGCCGATCACTAGCAACCGGCTCGCATCCTCTAAGGTTGCCCACTCTTTACAAATTTTCGCAAGCGAGCGGGTCTTCTTTTCATCCGCGTCCGGACGACCTGAACCCTTCGGGAACAAAGCAGGGACATTTGCGGCTGCCGCCAGAACGCCCTTGGCCACTTTTTCGACGTCAGCCATCGACCCCTTGCCGTCCTTGACGAACGCCTTGATAACCTTGAAGTTCCCGAGGACGCCTTTGCGCATCAAATCAATACGTTCTTTGATGACATGATCATGAGCGACAGCCGGTGCCGTATCCACAGCAATCAAACCTACTAGAGCCAGTGTTACACCCTCAATTGTCACAAACATTAACCGTCTCATATTTACCCCACCGGTTAGTGATTACAAAATTCATTTTCAACCAAATGCAATTGGATCTTCCGGTCCAATGCCGCAACAATCAATCGTTAAACTGTCGTTGACCGATCACCTAGACGATCACGAATTCGTGCGTGATATTTTGTGGATCATAGCCATAACCGCCGGGAGTGAGGCCGAAAATGTCCCAAATCCAATCAATCTGCCTCTATTGCGGCTCCTCCTCGAATACCCAAGACAGCCATCGCATGGCCGCGCGAAACTTCGGCCTTCAACTGGCTCGCGAGAATATATCCCTCGTGTTTGGGGGCGGCCGCGTTGGGTTGATGGGATTGGCCGCGGATGCAGCGCTTGAGGCCGGCGGCACGGTAATAGGGGTGATTCCGGACTTCCTTGTAGACCGGGAGGTTGGCCATGCGGCGTGCACCGAACTCATAACAACGACCACAATGCACGAAAGAAAGCAGAAGATGGCCGAGCGCGCCGATGCATTTGCTATTTTACCGGGCGGGCTTGGCACGCTCGACGAAACTTTTGAGATCGTCACTTGGAAACAACTCGGATTGCACAACAAACCGATCGTACTAGTCAATATCGATGGCTACTGGGACCCTCTCCACAGTCTGTTGCGGCATATGAGCGCCGAAAACTATGTGCCCGAGGCCAAGGACGACCTTTATGCCGAGGTCACATCCATCGACGAAATACTGCCCACAGTTCGCTCCATGCCGCCAGCGCAAAGCGACCTTAAGAGCAAGTGGACCTGAACTCTGGCGAAGTCCGATCTTGCCTGCTTCGAATCCGGTGATATTGTGCGCGCAACCAAGCTGGCAGTTCAGGTGAATGACCTCCTCGAAAAGCTTGGACGCACGCTGGTTCGCGCCGGCTAAACCGATGCCGGCCCGCAAACGACAAGACAGGAAATTTGGAAATGCTCGACCTAATGAAGATTGCTCGGACGGAAGCCGATGGCGGTGACCTGCAGGGCCTCCTTGCCAACCTTTTCGACCCCACGGACATGCGCCCGAATGGATACCCAGATGCAATCGTCTGGCAAGGCGGAAACCACGACGACAAGGTTAACGCCGTCGCCCATTCGCTGACCGATGCCTATGCCCTGATTGGCACGATCGCGGCAATCGACGTTCTTGGCCTCCCGTATTACGCAGTGCCGATGTGGTCGCAAATTCGCCACGATCTGAAGCTGGAGCCACTTAGCTGGTTCGGCAATATGCCGGTGACGTCAATCAAATGGTCAACCGCCGGCGACGCTTACGTAAACGACGGTCAAGGCGGCAAGGTTGTCGTCATGGGTAAATCCGGCAATGCACCGTTGCGCACTCAGGCCGGGGTCTATTGTAACGTTCGGCCTTATGGTCCGATTACCGTCGTTCGCTGCATGCCATGCCTTCCCTACTCTCAAGACCGCCCGAAATTCGATGTAAGTGCCGAGACGGGCATCATCCATTCGGAAATGAACACGCCCGGTGTGCAGATGGCATATGCAGGCCGCCTCTTCCTGAAAATGGTAAATGACACGGGACGGATCGGTCGGGTCGCGTTCAAACCAACACAAGCCATGGAAGACGGCATCAACGCCGGGCTACTGACCTGGATGCTTGAAGGCACGAAGTTCAACATCGGTCGGAAATGGGCGGTCAATGCGTATGACGAGCACAAGGAGCGGGTCGACCGCATCGTCGCGCTATTGCCGTCGGATTTCCGCGACGGGATGGAGAACTGGACAGGCCAAATTGAGCAGCACATCTCGGATACGAACTACGGCCTGTTGCTTTGGGATCTTATTGAACAGCAGGATTGCATCGTCTTGGCAACGGACCTTGACGGCGACCGGTTGACCGATTTGCTCGCAGACGTCTCCGATCCGCTGCGTGCGTTTGGGCAACGCGTGCTCGACCACGTCGGCAAAAATGGCAAGATGGATTCGTTGTGGAGCGAGATGGGTTACACAACCGGAAACGGCCGGGACATGACATCTGTCATGCACCGCATGGACGGACCGCCCATCCACGAGCAAACGCTCGGCTCCGCGGACGCCATGCTGCTACGCCTGCTGGACGGCGATGAATCAATGGGGGGCACCAAGCGTCCATATGATCCACGTATCCATTTCGTCTTAATCCGCGATGCCTACCTCGATGCCAACCCGGGCAACACGGAGCTCGCGAACTGGCTAAACGCAGCCCTCTCAACGTTCGACGATGTATATGCGGGAGACCGCCCGGGCTTCCTCGACGGTTACATGAAGCTGAAGGATGCGATCAAACCCTGGGGCGCTTAAATCCGAAAGTTTACGATCAAGAAACGAGGCGCCGACAAGGCGCCTCTTTCATTTTGGCAGTACGCAGTGAAAACTCACCCGTGTTTTCGCCAGTATAGGACAGGAATTGAACGTCTTGTCATGATGCCAAAACTCGACGCCCGATCCTTCTACCTCGCATTCCTTCGCCGCGAGTGATACCAACTCTTCGCGGGTCGTCGCATTGGCGTGATAACACAACGAGACAACCTGCACTCCGTCAGGCGCTGGGATATTCGGATTGCCCGTGATAAACGGCCTTTCAGCGCAACCGGCGACGAATAGCACAGCCGCGACGAAGATCATGTTCAGATTGCGATACATTTCGTTGTTATCGCACCGAAAACCGTAAAATCAAAGCCTAGTGACTGAGCTCGCGCATGCCAGCGTCAAGGCCCTCGATGGTCATCGGGAACATGCGTCCTTCCATCAATTCATTCATCACGCGGATGGATTCGTAGTAGTCCCAAACGTCTTTCGGCTGCGGATTGAGCCAAATCGCCTTTGAATAAGTCGTCAGAACACGACGCATCCATTCTGCGCCGGCTTCCTCATTCCAATGCTCGACGCTGCCGCCCGGGTAAACAATTTCGTAAGGGCTCATCGTCGCATCACCTACGAAAATTGCCTTATAATCATGTGGATAGGTGCGCAGTACTTCCCAAAGGTTGGTCTTCTCCGTATGGCGTCGACGATTGTCGCGCCACACGCTTTCATACATGCAGTTGTGAAAGTAGAAGTGCTCGAGATGCTTAAACTCTGTCCGGCACGCGGAGAACATTTCCTCCACGACCTTCACGTGATCGTCCATTGAACCACCGGCATCGAGGAACAGCAGGACCTTTACCTGATTGTGCCGCTCCGGAACCATCTTGAGATCAAGGTAGCCGGCGTTATTCGCGGTTGATTTGATCGTATCAGGCAAATCCAATTCCGTCGGCGCCCCCTCTCGGGCGAACTTGCGCAGACGCCGGAGCGCGACCTGTATGTTTCGAATACCAATTTCGACATCATCGTCGAAGTTCTTGAACTCGCGCTTATCCCACACTTTCACCGCACGCCGATTGCGCGATTCACTTTGACCGATCCGAACACCCTCAGGATTGTATCCGTACGCTCCGAACGGCGACGTCCCGGCCGTCCCGATCCACTTCGACCCCCCTTGATGGCGGCCCTCCTGCTCTTTTAGACGCTCTTTCAGCGTCTCCATGAGCTTCTCCCAGCCACCGAGGGACTCGATCTCCTGACGTTCCTCTTCCGTAAGGTAGAGTTCCGCCATCTTACGTAGCCATTCCTCGGGAACGTCGACAACTTCTTCCCCCTCTATCGTCTCCAAACCTTTGAAAACATGGCCAAATACACGATCGAACTTGTCGATATGCCGCTCATCCTTAACCATAGTGGAGCGTGCAAGATAGTAAAAGTCGTCGATCGAGAATTCGACGATTTTTGCTTCCATCGCCTCCAGCAAGGTGAGGTACTCACGCAGCGAGGTGGGAATTCCCGCTTTCTTCACCTCGAGAAAGAAGTTCACGAACATAGGATCGAGCCCCTTTCGCTCAGTGGACTAGTTTCCGCGTTGCTCCCGACGCGACATGAAGGCGAGACGCTCGAACAGTTGGACGTCCTGTTCGTTCTTCAACAAAGCGCCATGCAACGGCGGGATAAGCTTGTTGGGATCGTTGCTGCGCAGCACTTCAAGTGGAATTTCCTCGATCATCAACAGCTTGATCCAATCCAGTAACTCCGACGTCGACGGACGCTTCTTCATGCCCGGCACATCACGGATATCGTAGAAGAGCTTCAGCGCTTCGCGAACTAGCGTCGTCTGGATCGACGGGAAGTGAACATCGACGATCCGCTTCATCGTTTCTTCGTCCGGAAATTGGATGTAGTGGAAAAAACACCGGCGCAGGAAGGCGTCCGGCAGCTCTTTTTCATTGTTCGACGTAATGACAACTATGGGCCTCACATTCGCAACGACCGTTTCTTGCGTTTCGTAGACGAAGAACTCCATTCGATCGAGTTCGAGGAGAAGGTCATTCGGAAACTCGATATCCGCCTTATCGATCTCGTCGATCAGCA
>DJKK01000153.1 GCA_002434595.1 Alphaproteobacteria bacterium UBA6544
TTACGCCGAACAATAGCGAGCGCAGCCAACACGATTCGGCGCCACACTGCGATATCGGAAACGATTTTTATATGAACTCTTCCTCGACCCTGAAATGCTTTACTCTAGCGCCTTCTATATTCAAGACGGTCAGATTCTATACGAAGCGCAACGCAACAAGCTTGCGGTAACCTTGGACCGATTTACGTCGCGCGGGGTATGCGGATCCTGCACATTGGCTGCGGTTGGGGCGCTATGACGCGCGCGATTGCCGAATGTGACGCATTTGCGACGGGTATTACCCTCGTAGACAAATAGCTGGAGCTGGGGTGGGAAAAGTTGCCGCCGCATCTCGAGGGCCATATCAAATACCATTTGGAAGACTATCGGATCCATGCTGCTAGAAACCCGGCGGTGTATGATCGTGTCGTTTCAATCGGCATGTTCGAGTATGTCGGACGCTGTCCTTCCGAGATTTATTTCAAGGCCATCCGGTCCTTGCTGAAACCGGGCGGCCGTGCGGTTGTGCACAGCATCGTCAAGGACACCACTTCTCCGACCAACGCATGGGTCGAAAAGTATAGGCGTATACATTCCACGCATCGAAGACATGACAGATTCCGCGCGGTCTACCGGTCTGGATGCCGTAATCGCACGATATTGGCGTGAGCGATGCAATCGGCATTTCCACGAACTTGGCCCGAATAAATATGACGAGCTGTTCCGCCAAATGCGGAACTTCTGCCTCGCAGGTTCCGAAGCCGCATTTGACGGTCTTGGATTCCGCGCCGCATAGATTATCGTCGCGAACGCTGCTAGCGCGGCCAATCGATCAAGGCCGCAGCGGCGCCTGTCACCTGTTCGACCGATTCGGCGAAAGAAAACCGAACATAGCGATGTCCGCGATCGGGATCGAAATCCACGCCAGGTGTAATTGCCACGCCCGTTTCATTCAGGATCCTGCGGCAGAATGACAAACTGTCATTCGTCAACTCAGCGACATCGGCATAGACATAAAGAGCGCCATCGACCGGGGCCAATCGATCAAATCCCGCTTTCGGAAGCTCTCTCAAAAGGAGTTCGCGGTTTGCCGCATATTTCGCGATATTCGCCGTTAATTCTTCCTCGCAGTCGAACGCGGCGACACCGGCTATTTGTGAAAGAGTTGGCGCGGATATGAAGAGATTCTGCGCCATACATTCAACGGCACGCGTCATATCTTCCGGAACAACCATCCAGCCGAGCCGCCATCCGGTCATCGAGAAATATTTCGAAAAGCTGTTGATGATAACCGCGGACTCGTCAAATGATAGCGCCGTTGTCGCCGATCCAACGTAAGTCAGCCCATGATAAATCTCATCGGAAACGAAACGCATGTCATGCGCCCGACAATAATCCGTTAACGCTGACATCTCCGCCGGGCCGATCATTGTTCCGGTTGGGTTTGACGGGCTTGCGACAATGAGACCATCAATTCGTCCGCCTTCTGCCGCCGCCTTCTCAAGCAGTTCTGGCGTCGGCTGGAAGCGATGCTCCGCCTCGGTCAACAAGAGTACCGGCTCGATACCGAAGGCCGTTAGAATGCTCCGGTAACAGGGATATCCTGGCGATGCCATTGCCACGCGATCACCCGGATCAAAAGCGCCGAGGAAGGACAATACGAATCCTGCCGATGAACCCGTCGTAACAAAAACACGGCCCGGATCAAGATCGACGCCATAGGTTCGCGCGTAATGTGCCGCGATCGCCTCGCGCAGCTCTGGAATTCCCATGGCGACGGTGTAACCAAGCCGGTTTTCGTCTAGTGCGCGCCGTGCGGCATCCAGCACGCCTTGGGGTGCCGGTGTCCCTGGCTGTCCGACTTCCAAATGGAAAACGGCTTTCTGCTCAGCCTCGCGCTCCGCTGCCGCCTGCATCACGTCCATAGCGATAAATGGCGGAATTGCACCGCGCTGAGAGACCTTCAAAGGCATCGTTAGCGTATCTCCTTTACTAAGTTCACCTTGACCGCAACACCTTCGCCGCGAGGGTCGGCAGCCGCCTCGCATGCGGGTTCGGGGGCCGGCAGCCCGGCCGGACAAGATATCGCGTTGACCAAACCGATCGACGGCAAGCGACGTACCTTATGGCCGAGACCGATTAAAGAAACCAAACGTTCCTTGTCTTCACGATCTTCGATGACAACTTCACCGCGCTCTGCCGAAAAATGCAGACGGGCATTCGCGACCGCCGAACTGAGCTCTTTCCTGGCTAGCAGGATTTCGATCATTACGTTCGCCATAGCCGTCGCCGACTTGCTCCCACCTGAGCCGGTGAATGCAAAACGCGTCGCATTGTCCGATGCCCGTGTCACGACAACAGGGCCGAGTGGCAGTGCGTTCCGACCTTTCGCACCGGGAGCGGCGGCCAGCAATACGCCCAAGTCGGGCATCGTGCGCCCCGTGCCAAACGGATGATACATGGTCAGCGAACAGGCGACGCTAAGACCATCACTATCAATAACAGCGAAACCAATATTAGCATCTGTCTCCGACACCACACGGTTCTTATCCACAAATTTCTCAGGAGAACTCGCCCGCCGGGGCGAAAAGGACTGCATCAATTGGGTAACATGTGATTTAGATAGCAAGGGCTGTACTTCGGCACTCGCTCCAAATTCGCTACCAAGCCATTTTGTCCGATCACCGAGACTACGTTTCGCCGCCTCGGCGATCAGGTGTGCGCGTCCCGCCGGCGTATTACTTTCCTTGCCCCGGCCAGCCAAGGCCAACTGCAGCATCTGTATGGCGACAATCCCGGCGCTTGCCGGCGGCGGCGGCGCGTGCAGCACGTTGTCGCCGACCTGTACCGAAACCGGATCCCGCCAACGAGGCAAATAATCTCTCAACGCAACGGGATCGAGTGCCCCGCCGGCAGATTTGCTTGCCTCGACAAGGCGCTGCGCCAATGAACCACGATATAGATATCCGGCGCCGCGTCCGCCCACTGTGGAGAGAACGGTGTTCAGTTCGATCTGGCGAAACCTGTTGCCCGCTTCAATTGGCCGCCCCCGGCGATCCGCAAAGACGCTGCGCGACGCGGGATCTGCAAATAGCGGCGTTGCATATTTTGCGAGTTCGTCCGCAAACGCTTTAGTCACCACGATACCATCGCGGGCAAAGTCGCGTGCCGGAGCAACGACGGTGCCCCATGGAAGACGGCCATAGCGGGCATGAAGTACCGCAATTCCGCGCGCCATCGTCGGTAATGCAGACGGTCTATCCGTCCGCTTGTCCTTCGATTTTGACGTAGGCGGCAAAAAATCGAGTACTTGAACCTTTCCGCCCCTGCCTCCCCCGACAAGACAGACCCCGCCACCGCCAAGTCCAGCCCGCGAGGGAAAGGTGACGGTCATCCCGAAGGCCATCGCGGCGGCCGCATCTGCTGCATTGCCACCGCGTAGGATGATACTGCTGCCGACAGAGCTTGACGCCGGATCGTCGCTCGACACGACGCCGAACACCTGAATGGAAGTCGGAACCTTCTTGAGACCAACCGCCTCATTGATTGCAGTAATGGGGTTGGGCACGTCGATGCCCCCGCAGGCGGCAAGAAAAAGCATCGCCGCACCGGAAGTGACAGCGCATTTGCACCGTGAGATGGGCGTCGCTACAGTCATTGCGCAACGGAGCTTGAGAGCCGTGAGATTTTTCCGTCTTTTCATTTTTTGCGTCGTACTCGCCTGTGGGAACATCGCTATCGCGCCAAAGGCGCTTGCGCAAGGTAAGATCTCCCTCATTCGCGACACGGAGATCGAGAATACGGTTAGGGTCTACGTCGCTCCTCTGTTTGAGGTCGCTGGATTGGACCCGGGCGCCGTGTCCATTATGCTGGTCAATGACCGTAACCTAAACGCCTTCGTTGCCGGCGGGCAGCGTATATTCATCCATACTGGCCTCCTGATGAAAACGGATACGCCGGGTCAAGTGATCGGCGTTCTGGCGCACGAAATCGGACATATCGCGGGCGGGCACTTATCACAGAAAAAGCGCCAGCTGGAAAATGCTACAGCGCATTCGATATTGGGGACGGTGCTTGGAGGAGTCATCGCCGTCGCCAGTAAGAAGCCACAAGGCCTGATTGCGGGTCAAACAGCAGGTGCCGCGATCGCTCAGCGATCTTTCCTCGCCTACAACCGAGCCATGGAGCAATCCGCTGATCAGGCGGCACTCAACTATCTCGATGCAACCAGTCAATCCGCTCGCGGGCTTCACGATTTTCTCATTTACCTGCGCGAACAGGAACAGCTCTTCTCCGCGGGCGGAAATCCATATTTACGTTCGCATCCAATGTCCAATGACCGATTGCGATTGGTGGCCGAGCATCTCAAGAATTCCCCCTACACCGATGCGCCGGTCAGTGAGCTGCTGCAGTCTATGCATGACCGGGTACGAGGCAAACTGAATGGTTATATCAACCCGCCGGAACGGACACTGCGTGAATATTCCGCCGATGATACCAATAAGGGTTCACGAATGGCCCGAGCCATCGCGCTCTCTAAGCAACAAGATACCGATGCCGCGATTGCCATTATCGACGACCTTATCGCCGCATCACCGGAAGACCCGTTCCTCTATGACTTGAAGGGTGACCTCCTGGTCGATGCCGGGCGCACGCATGATGCGGTCGCTCCCTTCGAGAAAGCGCTCTCAATTTTACCATGGGCTGCACTGATCAAGTTCAATCTCGCGCGGCTGCAGCTGGAGAATGCGCGAGACGACTCCCAGATTCGCGAGGCGCGTCGCAACCTTAATGAAGCCCTGCGATACGAGCCTGAAATGGCGAGCGGATGGCGCTTCCTAGCCACCGCGGAAGGACGCCTTGGCAACAATGGAGGTGCGTCGCTTGCCCTTGCCGAAGAGGCCTTGCTACGCGGCAAAAAGAAGTCCGCATTGACGCATGCGCAGCGAGCGTTGGAGCGCCTAGCCGAAGGGTCGCCCGGCTGGTTTCGGGCGCAGGATATAGAGAGCGCCGCCGGTAAGGAAGAATAATCACAACGAACAGAATTGACCTGCTTGGCGGCCGACGCGATAACATCGCCTACAATGTGATTTAGGAGAGGACCGTCTGCATGCGGTATCCGAAGTTTCTTACGACGATATTTGCCCTCGCCCTGATCGTGGCGGTAACAATGATGGACGGCCGTGCAGATGCGCAAAAGACGAGCGGCCTTTCGAAATCAGACGTGGAGAAGATCGTACGCGACTTCCTGATTGCCAATCCGGAAGTGATCCAGGAAGTGATCCAGGCGTTGCAGGCGAAACGAGAAGCCGCGGAGAATACGCGCACCAAGGCCGCGATGGCGGTGCACGGAGACGCTCTCCGTGCGCACCCAATGACGCCATTCTCCGGCAACACGTTGGGAGACGTGACCGTCGTCGAATTCTTTGACTATC
>DJKK01000233.1 GCA_002434595.1 Alphaproteobacteria bacterium UBA6544
CCGCCTCAATCTCAGACAGCTGAATAGCTTCACCCACATGAACTTTGGGATTCATCCGTCGGTAAGAATGTCGAGATACAAATCTCGGTCAATATTTCCACCAGACAGCACAAGGCCCACCTTGCGGCCCGCCATCGCTTCTTTCTCTTGCATCAATGCGGCGAGGGAGGCCGCGCCGGCTCCTTCGGCAAGATTATGCGTATCGGTGTAGTAATACCGAACGGCGGCTTTCATTTCTTGCTCCGAGACCGTGACCACGCGCGCTACGCCCGCCAGGATCGCTTCAAGCGCCTGCGGATCCGGGATACGAACCGCAAGACCGTCCGCGAAGGTATCTGCCGAATTGGTCGCGATTAGTTTACCAGCATCGTAAGACAATGCATAGGCAGATGCGTTCTCCGCAACTACGCCGACCACATCGGCTTTCGAGCCCAATGCATCCCGCGCCGATATCGCACCGCATATACCTGAGCCCAGACCAATCGGGACGTAGATGGCGTCGAGATCCGGCACGGCCGTCAGCGATTCCGCCGTATAGGTTCCAACCCCGGCAACAAGCGCTGAATCGAATGACGGGAAGAACTCCAATCCCCGTGCTTCCGCCTGTTCTTTCGCGAACTCCAGCGATTCATTGAAATCCCTTCCGTGTTCAATCAACTCCGCACCGAGTGCTTTCATCGCGGCATTTTTTTCCCGGCTGTTACCTTGTGGCACCACCACGATTGCACGCACACCCGCGGCACGTGCTGCAAATGCAACCGACTGACCATGATTGCCGCGTGTCGCCGTAATAACACCCGGCACATCTGGACGCCGCCGCGTCAGCTCGTCCATATAGATCAATCCACCACGGACCTTAAAGGCGCCTATTGGGGTATGGTTCTCATGCTTGACCCACACCTCGGCGCCACAGCGCGCGGAAAGTAGCGGCCAGCAGATCTGTGGTGTCGGTTGCATGTGCTGCGCCACAAGCTCCGCAGCCGCGTGAATCGATTGTTTATCTGCTAACATCGGTCATATCTCTCCATCGAATGTTACGTGCGCACTGTTATAGCTCTATTTTCCCGCGCATGAATGTTGCGGCTCGACCACCAATCTTCACACGTTCACCAAGGTATTCGCAGTAAAGGTCCCCGCCCCGTTCCGAAATCTGCCGCGCGTGTAGCGTTGTCTTACCCAACCGATCGGCCCAATAAGGTATCAGCTCACAATGCGCGGAACCTGTTACTGGATCCTCGGGTATTCCGTGGCGCGGTGCAAAGAAACGAGAGACAAAGTCGACTTCGTCGCCCGGCGCCGTCGCAATAGTCCCAAGAAACGTAAATTCGGTCAGCCTGCCCATATCTGGAGACAGCGCCCGTAACTCTTCTTCACTGCCGAAAACAGCGATCGCATCCCGCGCCGCGAGAAAGAGCTCCGGCCGCGCGCCTAGTGCTTCAGCCATCTCGTCGATGCCCTCCGCGGGAGCGGGCGGTCGCGCGGGGAAGTCCATGATCAATACGCCATCGTCTTCGACAACGCTCAGGACATCTCCGAGTTTAGTGTTGAAACGTGCGGAACTACGCCCTGGCTCTATCTCAGTAAAGATGGCATGGGCCGTCGCCAGCGTGGGGTGGCCGGCGAGATCAATCTCCGCCTTGGGCGTAAACCAGCGAATATCGTACGCATCTCCATTAGCAATGAAGAACGCGGTTTCTGATAGGTTATTTTCCGCCGCTATTGCCTGCATTACCTCCGTCTCAAGCCATGACTCGAGTGGGCAAACCGCCGCAGGATTGCCTGCAAATACACGATCCGAAAATGCATCAATCTGATAGATGGGAATTCTCATTGGCGACCTCATTGTGAATTATTGCTCACAAGGCAGCTTGCGGCATTCAGCGGCGGCGTCCAAGCGCGTTAAGCCAATGTCCCGGAGCATTCGATCATCGAGTTTCGCCAGATGGCCTCTCTGCCGTGTACGTTCGCGCCACACCTTACCGCCGAACTCGCGACGAGCTGGATCGAAGACGGTACCGCGGAGCGGATACTTGAATCGCGACGGTAGGAAAGCAATGCGCGACTGGTCATGACCCGAGAAACATTGCCGCGGACCGCATTACGGCGACACCCGGATGTCATCATACCTGGCTCAATCTACCGCCATCATGGCGCGCCGGTGAATTCACTGCGACGGCACGAAGGCGCGATGTCATTGTAACCCCATCCAAAATCTTCGCGGCCAGCCGCACCGATGTTCCAGAGGCGGTTCCAATCTGCATCGGTATGCCACACCATCGCAAACAACTCGCATTGGCGCTCGACATTCTCAGCGAAATTTTGGAGGAGCCGGTTCTCGGCAACCTAGCTATCGTTTAACTCCCGACGGCAATATCCAGCCAACCCATATCCGTAACCGTAGCGACATCCTCCGGCAACAACAGGACCGTCGTCGTATCTGCTTCGACGATTGCCGGTCCCTGTAGACTTTGTCCGGCGCGCAGATCACCGAAGCGAAATACAGCGACTTCAACCCATTCATCGAGATAGACACGTCGCGTCGCCGATGGATTCGCAGCGCCATCACTGCCAACCGGCGGCTCCGCTGGAGGTGCCGACAGTTCGCCAATTGCAGCAACCCGCGCATTGACAAGTACCGGCTCCCGGTCCGGTAAAGCATAGGTGTAAAGCTGCTCATGGCGGGCCTCGAACGCCGATTTCATATCGACCAGCAACGAGTCCGCTGAGAAATCGAGACACCGCAGATCCACGTCGATCTCGAAAATCTGCTCGCCGTACCGCATGTCAGCGGAGCGCTCCGCGCGAACACTGCCATCGAACCAATTGCGAACGGCGGCGACAGATTCTGTTTCAAGCGAATCGAAAAGAGAGCTCACCTCTTCCGCCGCCAAATCACCGACCTCGCCGACATGCGTCCGCGTCACCTCATAGCGCAAATCAGTTGTCAGCATCCCCCATGCCGACAAAACCGATGCGACACGTGGCACAATGACGCGTTTCAAATCGAGCATTCGAGCTAGGCCGGTAACATGAATACCGGCTGCTCCCCCAAAACCGAGTAGGGCGAAGCGCCTCGGATCAACCCCGCGCCGAACGGTTGCAAGGCGAATGCCTTCGGCCATTTGCGTATTGACAACACGAAAAACGCCTTGCGCGGCATCGATCCGGCTAATCGCAAGCTGCTTGCCTATGCGATCCAATGCGGAATGGGCCGCGTCCAAGTCCAGTCGATCACTACCACCAAGAAATTTACTGGGATCGAGATATCCGAGTGCAACGTTGGCATCCGTTACTGTCGCCTCTGTCCCGCCACGGCCATAGCAGGCCGGTCCCGGCACGGCGCCGGCACTATGCGGACCGACTTCAAGGAGGCCGCCTGCGTTGACCCAGGCAATCGATCCGCCGCCAGCACCTAGTGTCACGATGTCGAGACTAGACAGCGCAATCTTTTCCTCAGCTACGCTTCGGTCCGCAGACAGTGTCACATCGCCGTCAACAATTAACGAAATATCGGATGATGTACCGCCCATATCAAAAGTGATCAGCTCCTCCGTCTTGAGCAGACGGCTCGCGTGACGGGCGCCGGCAAGCCCACCTGCCGGTCCCGACAACACCGTACCGGCCGCAAGGCGGACTGCTTCTTCAATGGGTGTGACACCACCATGCGACAGTGTGATGAGTGCGGGTCCTCCGTAGCCTATATCACGCAGACGGCCGTCCAAACGGCTGAGATAACGCTCCAATACCGGCCCAACATAAGCATTTACCGCGGTCGTCGAGACGCGTTCGTACTCCTTGATATGTGGAAGCACCTCCGAAGAAACGGTGACGTAGATGTCAGGCAGTTTCTCGGCCAACCGCTCGCGTGCTTCTTCTTCGTGAATAGGATTCGCATAGGCATGAAGAAAACAAATCGCCACCGCCTCGATATCCACCGCCGCGAGCGCATCAATCGCGGCTTCCAGCGATTCCGCGTCGAGCGGCGTCTCAACCTTGCCCGTATGACGCAAACGTTCGCGCACGCCGAAACGAAGATGCCGTGGTATCAGTGCCGGACGACGCGGAAGACGCAGATTGTAACGTTCTGGCTTCAGACCTTCGCGCATTTCCAATACGTCACGGTGACCTTCGGTCGTCAATAATCCGACACGTGCGCCCTTTCGCTCCAACAACGCATTTGTCGCGACCGTCGTGCCATGAACAATCCGGCCTGTCACCTCAAGCAACGCCGCCAGCGAGAGTCCTTCTCGCTCGGCCATCATCTCAAGCCCGGCCATCACACCGAGAGACTGATCTTCCGGATTGGAAGGCGTTTTCCCGAAGCTGACAGTTCCGGTCTCTCCGACGAGTACGAGGTCGGTGAACGTACCGCCGATATCGATCCCAATATTGTACATCAGGCCGCGCCCCGATCTGTGAGAGGCGGCAAACCAGCCTCCTCGTCGTTCAGGCGGCCATCGTTCGATCGCCGGTCGGGCGCGCCCCATCCACCACCGCCGCCGGAACGTACGTCGAAGACCGAGCCGGCACAGACCGGCACACCCTCCTCCTTCGTTTTCAGAACTCTCTCGTGACCATCCGGACCAATAACGCGATAATCGTGTGTTGCGCCATCATAACCACCCTCCCGGCCGGCCCCGGCGTGCCGCGTCCCCTCGCCCGCCGTGTTAACGACGCAATCGGAATTCGTTTCTAGCTGCATGAGCAATTCGCAACCTGAGCCACCTACAAATTCCCCATCACCGCCGGAATTTGGCCGATATTCGTGGCGTTCGAAGAAGAGTGGGAAACGCGTCTCGGCAACCTCAACCGAACCGAACTTCAGGCCACCTGCCGAATGCCACTCACCGCTACCATGCCACCCATCACCGCCTGAAGACGCACCGGCGCCTGGTCGCGCATGGAACATATGCCAAATGAACGGGCGCCGATTCCGAGGATCCTCGCCTTTGATCGCAATTCTGAAGCGTTTCCCCCATCCGGCCATCGCACGTTCCGGACAGGCAGGTGCAATTGCCGCGACAATCGCCTCAATAATCTCCTGGCTGCAATGCGACGTGCAGAGGGTTACCGGTGCACCTGGCCGCGCCCAAACGATCGTGCCTTCCTTGATCTTCACCGAAAGAGGACGAATGGTGCCAGCATTCTGTGCGATCCCCGGATCCAACAGAAACGCATAACTCATGACGACGGCCGATTGCGTATTCGCGAAAGATGAATTGATGAAACTCTCTACTTCCGGATCAGAGGTTGTCAGGTCTACCTCAACTTCACTACCCTTCACCGTCACTGTCGCGCGAATGGCGATATCGACATTTCCACGGCCATCATCGTCCAGAAGTGCTTCCCCGTGATAGACGCCGTCCTTCCACGTTTCGATAACCGCGCGCGCCTGGCGCTCAGCGGCATCGAGAATTCTTTCCTTTGCAGCGGTGACAGTTTCGCCACCAAATTCAGCGATCAATTCACTCAATCGCTTCTCGCCGAGCTTCACGGAACCAATTTGTGCCGCGAGATCCCCTTCGAAATCTCTCGGATGACGGACATTGACCGCGAGCATCCTGTGTATGTCCTGTCGGAGACAGCCTTGGTCGTAAAGCTTGATCGGGGGGATGCGAAGACCCTCGTGCCAGATTTCCGTCGCAGAGGCATTGTAGGCACCGTGGGTCGCACCACCGATGTCTGAATGATGTGCACGGTTCAAGGTCCAAAACAGGATTTGATCATCGACGAATACCGGGACGATGGCCGTCACGTCCGGAAGATGACTACCACCGTAATAGGGATCGTTCAGTAAGAAGACGTCCCCCTCTCGAATGTCATCGCCGAAGTAAGCGATCACTTCCTTGGCGGCCCACGACATCGCGCCGACATGCACGGGTATGTGCTCCGCCTGGGATACCAGGTCACCGCCCGTGTCGCAGATGGCCATCGAAAAATCCCGGCTCGAATTGAGTATTTGCGAGTAGGATGTCCGCAGCATCGCCTCGCCCATTTCCTCGACGATACCTGTCAGGCGGTGTTGGATGACAGACGTCGTCACGGGATCGATATTTATGGCCATGAATTCTCTCCCAAACGGCGATTAACGGCGTAACGGATGTCCATGATCCATGGGGCCGTGTCCTGCGCCATACCCCGGCGCTGCCAAAATCGCGGCGCGCACATAGTCCCGGCCATGAACCACCGCTTCGCGCAACGCCATTCCATTGGCAAGACCGGTCGCGATTGCGGATGCCAGGGTACAACCCGTGCCATGAGTATCCGTGGTATCGATACGCATATTGCTGAATTGCTCTATACCGTCACGTGTCACGAGGACATCGGTCAATGTTTCGCCGTCGAGGTGCCCACCCTTTATCAGTGCCGCTCCAGCACCGAGAGCAAGCACCACCTCGCCCGCCCGCTTCATGTCAGCAACATCGGAGATGATCATCTCCGCGAGTGCTTCAGCCTCCGGAATATTGGGCGTAACCAACGCAGCGTGCGGCACAAGCCGACCTCGGAGCGTATCCATCGCGTCCGGCTCCAATAGTGCATGTCCGCCCTTCGCAAACATAACGGGGTCGGCAACAACTGGAAGTGAAGGTGCCTTTTCTTCCAGCACACCAACGACCGTCTCTATCACGGCGGCACTATGCAACATACCGGTCTTGAGACAGTCGGCCCCAAGGTCTTCCAGCACAAGCTGCATTTGTTGCGCAATAAAATCCGTCTCAACCGACACGACGCCGAATACACCGGTTGTATTCTGGGCCGTCAGCGCGGTGATCGCCGTCATCGCAAATCCACCCAGTGCCGTGGTCGTCTTAATATCCGCCTGGATACCTGCACCACCCCCGGAATCAGAGCCTGCGACGATCAAGACACGCCCCGGTTTCGTTCTCTCGTACATCAGTTTACCGCCACCCGCTCGATCGCCTCAACGATATGATCGACGACTTCATCAACCAACGCCCCATCGTCTCCTTCCGCCATAACCCGGATTAACGGCTCAGTACCCGACGGCCTAATGAGCACCCTTCCAGAATCTGAGATGCGTGCTTCCGCATTCGTAATCGCTTCGCGTACCGTTGGCGCTTCAAGCGGCGCGCCGCCATCATATCGAACGTTTCTGAGGACTTGCGGCAACGGTTCGAAGAGATGACACACTTCGCTGATCGGTTTCTCGCGTTCAATAACCGCAGCCAACACCTGCAAAGCCGCGATCAAGCCATCACCGGTCGTGCTAAAGTCATTCAGAATGATATGCCCGGATTGCTCGCCACCAACATTATGATCGTGGGTCCGCATATAATCCACGACATTGCGATCGCCGACGGCGGTTCGGATAATATCAAGACCGATGCACCCGAGGTACCTTTCGAATCCGAGGTTAGACATAACTGTCGCAACGACACCGCCTCCACGAAGGCGCCCGGCAACCTGCCAGGTACTCGCGATCAGTGCCATCACCTGATCACCATCGAGAACTTGTCCGTGCTCATCGACGAGGATGAGTCGATCGGCATCGCCGTCGAGCGCGATTCCAAGGTGCGCGCCATGTGCGACGACTTGTTCGCTCATCACCCTTGGGTTAGTAGCGCCACATTCCCGGTTAATGTTGGTACCATCAGGCTGCGTCGCCACCGGCACGACGTCAGCGCCAAGTTCTTGAAATACTGTAGGTGCCACGCGATAAGCAGCACCGTGAGCGCAGTCAACAACGATCTTCAAGCCGTCGAGGCGAAGGTGTTTAGGGAATGTCTGTTTGACGAATTCGATGTAACGACCGGGCGCATCTTCCAGGCGGGTCGCACGTCCTAGCTTTGTGCCTTCCGCCAGTTCAAGTCCCTCAGTATCCATCAGGGACTCAATTTCCTCTTCCTGTGTGTCCGAAAGCTTGTAACCGTCCGGACCGAAGAGCTTTATGCCATTGTCCAAGTAAGGGTTATGTGACGCCGAAATCATGACTCCAACATCCGCCCTTAAGGACCGGGTCAACATCGCGACCGCTGGGGTCGGCATAGGGCCGACCAGCATGACGTCCATTCCCATCGCCGTAAATCCAGACGTCAGCGCCGGTTCCAGCATATAGCCCGAAAGGCGTGTATCCTTGCCGATCACAACTCGGTGGCGATGGTTACCGCGTCGAAACACCTCGCCGGCGGCGAGCGCCAAGCGCATAACCGTTCCGGGAGTAACCGCCCCCTTATTCGCCGTGCCCCGAATACCATCGGTTCCGAAATACTTAAGCGCCATCGACTCCCGTCCGGATTACAGCCGTTCTTACACCTGTTCAGGCATCAAACGTGTTTACTGTAGGGGCGGAGACCGCGCAATACGTTACGGCCCGCATATCGCGGGCCGTAACACAGTCTTTAACTACCGGGCTGGGGCTCGGGTTCCGGGTCTGGACCAGACTTAACGGCGCCGCTGCTTGGAACCGAAGAACGGACACCGCCTTGCGGTTCTCCTCCATCGTCGTCATTCGAAGGCCGCACGATCGATTCCCCGCGCATCAAAGCTTTGACTTCGTCGCCATTCAAGGTCTCATATTCAAGCAAAGCATTAGCAATAGCATGCAACTGATCAATATTTCCGCTGATAATTTCCCGGCAAGTGATATCCGCTGCATCGACGATACGACGAATTTCTTCATCAATGACCTTTGCGGTCGCCTCGGAGACATTTTTGGTCTGCGTGACTGCATGACCGAGGAAAACCTCTTCCTGATTATCGTTGTAACGCAACGGGCCGAGCTTGTCGCTCATGCCCCATTCCGTGACCATCTTCCGAGCAAGATCGGTTGCCTGCATGATGTCATTCGATGCGCCTGTCGTGACCTTCTCGTGACCGAACACGACCTCCTCTGCGACACGCCCGCCCATGGCGACAACAAGGTTGGCTTCAATCTGATCACGCGCGAATGCCAGATTGTCCTTCTCCGGCAATCGCATAACCATCCCGAGCGCGCGTCCACGCGGAATGATCGTTGCCTTGTGAATTGGATCAGAAGCAGGACTGTGGACGGTGGCGAGTGCATGGCCGGCCTCGTGATAAGCCGTTAGCTTCTTCTCGTCCTCGGTCATGACCATCGACCGACGCTCCGCGCCCATCATTACCTTGTCTTTCGCCTCTTCCAGTTCCCGCATCGCCACAACGCGATGGTTCTTGCGGGCGGCGAGCAATGCGGCCTCGTTGACCAGATTGGCAAGGTCCGCGCCGGAGAACCCCGGCGTGCCACGCGCAATAATCTTCGCGTCGACGTCCGGAGCCAGCGGAACCTTTCGAAGATGGACTTTGAGGATCAGTTCACGCCCGAGAATGTCAGGATTAGGCACCACGACTTGGCGATCAAAGCGCCCAGGTCGCAAGAGTGCGGGGTCCAGCACGTCCGGCCGGTTGGTCGCCGCAATCAAGATGACGCCTTCATTGGCCTCAAAGCCGTCCATCTCAACCAGCAACTGATTCAATGTCTGCTCTCGCTCATCGTTGCCGCCACCAAGCCCGGCGCCGCGATGTCGGCCTACCGCATCCATTTCATCAATAAACAAGAGACACGGTGCGTTTTTCTTTGCCTGTTCGAACATGTCCCGTACGCGGCTCGCACCGACACCGACGAACATTTCAACAAATTCAGACCCCGAAATCGTGAAGAACGGAACATTAGCTTCACCGGCGATCGCGCGGGCTAACAACGTCTTACCAGTTCCCGGCGGACCGACAAGCAAGACTCCTTTCGGGATTCGCCCGCCGAGCCGCTGAAACTTCTGCGGATCGCGGAGAAATTCGACGATTTCTTCCAGTTCCTGTTTAGCTTCATCGATCCCGGCCACGTCCTCGAACGTGACACGGCCGGATTTCTCGGTAAGCAGCTTCGCCCTGGATTTACCAAATCCCATTGCGCGTCCACCGCCGGACTGCATCTGGCGCATAAAGAATATCCAAACACCAATCAATAGCAGCATCGGGAACCAATTGATCAGTACGGCAAACAAGGCCGGCATCTCATCTTCGACCGGGCGCGCCTTCACTTCTACGCCCTGTTCCATCAGGCGCTCAACTAATTTCGGATCATCCGGCGCGACGACAATAAACGCCGTACTGGAATTTTTGTAAAAACCGGTAATCTTGTTGCCTTCAATCACGACGGATTGGACATCACCACGGTCGACTTCGGTCAGGAACTGCGAATAAGGCACTTCGGCCTGCTGTTGGCGATCAGAGGAGCCCTGAAACAGGTTGAACAGCCCGACCATCAAAATAACAATAATGATCCAGAGCGCGAGATTTCGGCTAAAGAGGTTCACCTTACTAACTGCTCCCGTGGCTCGATCCGGTATCTGGGCACCGGTCACGAATGTGTAGTGTTGACTGTACGCCCTTATAAAGTAAAGCGAGTTGCCTGTAACGGACGAATCGGTGAGAACCGAATTTTACCGTCAAAAGCTTCTTCACCTTTTGAATAGCACAAATGGGGGACGTATCGAATACCTTCAAGCCCCCGGATCGCAGGCAATGTAGGCAGGACAGCACGGGGGATGTTCGCACCCTTTACACACGCCTCGTTTTCGCGCAGCTCATGCAAACCAGCTTCGCCAAGTGCTGAGATCTCAAACCCGTCCGAAGGACGACTTATTTCGACTAGGAAGCGACCGTCCCACCGGCCGTTCTTCAAGACTGCATTCGACTTCTCGATCGCGGCTGTCTCGCGAATGATCAACAATCGGCGATCAATTGGCATCATATGGCATCCGCCCATGGTACGACCTCCCATCAGCTTGCCGGAGACGATTGCGTCATAGAGGCGACTGGTTCGTGCACGACGCGGGGGGTGTTGGCGTCCCCCAATCATAGCGCAGATAGCGGCGAGGCAACGGCAGACTATATCAACAGGCTCACAGTCCAGGTTTTCGATATCCAAAATGGCATATCCCTCAGGGAACATGGCGCAGCTCTTCGCCAACAGATCCGTCGCCAATAACTCCTTCCGCCGGCGTTCGAGGCTATTTCGACCAGCAGATTCTATCGCGTCATCTATCTTTGTCGGCTCAGCAAGATCACGACGCACGCGCACTCTTTCATAATAAGGATCATCATTGGATGGGTCTTCTATCACCGGCAGGCCCATCGCGGATGCCGTCGCCCGCAGGCGCGTTTTGGGAATATCCAGCAATGGGCGCAGGATGCGGACATCTCGCAATTCCGAAACCGGTGCCATACCAGCCAACCCATCCACACCGCTATTTCTGGCCGCGCGCATGTACACGGTCTCTGCCTGGTCGTTTCTATGTTGGGCCAGAAACAAATGCGGAATTCCCAGTTGTCGGCAGCCGCTGCTGAGCAAGCGATAACGTGCCTCTCGCGCGTGCTGCTGCACGTTTGATCGCACAGAACCATCCGTTCGCGTCAAAACACATGCCTCTATCCCAAGTTGCTTTGCCGTTGCCGCAACCCTTGCCGCTTCGTGTGTCGATTCAGGACGCAAGCGATGATCAACGATCATTGCCACAACCTTTCCATTCCGCTGCAGCGCCCAATCATAGATGAGGCCTAGAAGCGCAATACTATCAGCGCCGCCCGAGCAGGCTACGGCAAGACGTGGAGGTGTCTCGAACGGACCCAGTTTATGAAGTTGCGCGCCAAATTCTTGGCCGGTCACCGCGGCATCAGCATCGAAAACCAAAGCGGTTATTTACAACCGAGCGATTTACTCGCTCTGTCAGCGCTTCCCAAAATTCGAGGCCGCGCCTTTGGATGCGAGACCGCCAATTCCTCATATGCGGAACAGGCTGATTCCTTCTCTCCAATGGTCGCGAGCGACATACCGAGCTTCAGGAGGACATCAGGTGCCTTATTGCCTTTCGGGTATTTCCGATAGGCATCGTAATAGACCTTAATTGCTTCTTTATAATTCTTGCGTGCGTAGAAGGTTTCGCCGAGCCAGAACATCGCATTGTCCGCCAATTCATTGTCGGGGTGCTTGAGGACAAACGTTCGCAGCGCGGTCTCTGCTTTCGGCAACTCCCGCTTCATCAGCAAACCATAGGCATGGTCGTACTGTTCCTTTGGCGTCCCGTCTGGCAAAGCGGCGATTTGCCCGTTGGACGAAACCGGTTTGTCGGGCGCCGCTATAACCGGCGGAGGACTCGGCACCGCCGCAGTCTTCGGCATCGTCGCTGGCTTCCGAACGGCTGAAGCAGGCCGCACCGTTTGTGGCGCAATCGACGACGCGTCACGCTCAACATTACGGAACCGCTTGAGGTCACTTTTGCTAATGACACCGAAGGCTTTTTGTCCTTCGGCCAAGCTGCCTTCGCCAGATGGCGCGCTCGCAGGTCTTTCAGACGTAATAACAGTCTTCGATCGAACAGGCTCTTCTGATACCGCTGGATTTCCCGTAGGCTGAAATCCCTGACTCGTTTGAGCGTCGCCCACATTTGGGCCTCCCTCCAGAGCGCGCAGTCGCAGGTCGACATCCGCGACCAATCGGTCCACGCGCTCGGCAATCCGCTCTATTGTGAATTTAGCCTCTTCGAATTGGCCATTCATCTCGCGCATCTGTCGACGCAATTCCTGGACCTGGCGCTGGACTTCGGAAACTGAATCCTGAGCGGCAAACTCCGGAATTGCGCCTGCCGCCGAAGGCGGCTTATTGCCACTCCGAAATAAATAACTTTGCAGCGTATTCATATCCCGACGGAGGCGTTCGAGTTCCGCGGCAAACGAAGATTCTTGCGCAACCGCGACCGAGACGTTTGTAACGACGACAATGCCTGTAAGAAATCCGGTAATTCCAAAACGAGCGAACATAGGCGCCATGCTCAATCTAAAATACAGCCATATTATCACGCAAGGACGCGCGCCGTTCCATAACGGCGCGCGTCC
>DJKK01000122.1 GCA_002434595.1 Alphaproteobacteria bacterium UBA6544
GTGGGCGCCCAGGTTTTCGAGGAGTAGCTGATTTGCCTCAATCATATCGCGGGTCGTGAATTCCGGAAAATCAGGGCCGTAGGGCTTGCCAGTGTCCGGATTTTGACTCCCCGGACCGGTTGTCCCATAGGCGGATCCCAGCATATTCGGCGAGACGACGTAATATTGATTGGTATCTATCGCCCTGTCGGGTCCGATTAGATTCTCCCACCAGCCAGGATCCGAGTCGCCACCGCCAGCTGCGTGGGGATTGGATGTGTAGCCGTGGAGGAGCAGGATCGTGTTGTCTTTGGCATTGGTGGTGCTCCCGTATGCCTCATAGGCAATTGCCAAATTTGGCAAAATCGCGCCATTCTGCAGTGTGAAATTCCCGGTCTTGAATATCTGCACGTTGCGATTCGACATTTTATTGATCCTGGTGTTGTCATCGGACCTTGCGGCTAGTACCTAAATTAGCGCATTGAACTAACGGATAAATGCACGTCCAGCAGTAGAATGGAGCCCAGGATCAATGGATAAGCTGGAAAAATGGCGGGGATACATTCCCGACGACGAAATCGAAGCATATCGGAAGGGTGCCTTCGGGCGGAAGATAGGCTATGGCGCGCAGCCGGCACTGCTCAATATCGACACGACCCGCATGTTTGTGGATCCCGAGTTTCCGCAATGCGGCCGTGAGATGCCCGAGCTGATCGAGGCCCTGACAGCGATTACAAACCTCTTCCGTGATCTTGATCTGCCGATCTATTACAGCCGCCGCGACGACCGTCGACATCCTGTACAGCGCGGTATCTGGAATCTGAAACTCGGGAATGCGGATGAGTTTATATATAGCGAGGATCCGCGTGCAGATGAATGGCCGGAAGCCTACGCCCCTCGCGAGGGCAAGGATGTTATCGTCTTCAAAAACAAGCCGTCATGCTTCTTCGAAACACCACTTGAGTCCTGGTTGCGCTATGATGGTGTCGACACTTTGATCGTCGTGGGAGTGTCGACGAGCGGATGTATCCGCGGCGGTGTTGTCGACGCCTTTTCGCATAATTTCAGGGTGATCGTCCCAGAAGAAGCCGTAGGCGACCGCAGCTTGAGTGCGCATCGCGCCAACCTTTTCGACATGGACATGAAGAGTGCGGACGTCGAGCCGTTGGCCGATGTTCTCGCTGAAATTACGAAACGGCACGGAACCGCTGACGCGGCTGAATAGCTTAACTCAAACGGCCGGACTGTTTGATGCCAAATTCGATATCCGACCCAGAAGCAATGCTCGACATCTGCCTCACCGATGCGGAATTCCCTGCACTTCCAAACTTTCAGCGTGGCAAGGTCCGGGATTCATACGATTTGCCCGATGGACGCCGGGTGATGGTAGCGACGGACAGGCAATCGGCGTTCGATATTGTGCTAGCGGCTGTTCCTTATAAGGGGCAAGTGCTTAACGAAACGGCCCGGTTTTGGTTTGAGAAAACGGCGGATATTTGCCCGAACCATGTCGTGGATTATCCTGACCCCAACGTCGCCGTGGCGCGCCGCCTCGACATGTTGCCCATTGAAATGGTGGTACGCGATTATCTGACGGGTTCCACGGAAACCAGCATTTGGCCAATGTATGAGCGTGGTGAACGCGTGATGTACGGCCATGCGTTTCCAGATGAGATGGTTCGCAATCAAAAACTTCCCAACACGATTCTGACGCCGACGACAAAGGCGGATGGCGGTGGTCATGATACGCCGATTACTGCGGGGGAGATCGTTGAGCGTAACCTGCTGTCACAGCCGGTCTGGGAAGAGCTGGCCGAACTTAGCCTGGCGGTCTTCGCGCGGGGTAGGGAGATTGCCGCGTCCAACGGATTGATCCTTGTCGATACGAAATATGAATTTGGTTTCGATGAAGCGGGCCGCATTACCTTAGCCGACGAAGTCCATACACCGGATTCCAGTCGATATTGGCTTGCGGAGAGCTATGAGGCGCGTATGGCGGTGGCAGAGAATCCGGAGAGTCTGGACAAAGAGTTCTTGCGCCTTTGGATTTCCGAGCGTTGTGATCCGTATAATGAACCAATACCAGAAATTCCGGGCGATACCCTGATGGCGTTCAGCGGCAAGTACGTAACGCTTTTCGAGAAAGTCACAGGTCAGGAGTTTAAGAAACCTTCGTCCGATCGTTCGGTACGTGAACGCGTCCGTGCAAATTTGGCGAAGTCGTTCCCCGAATATTTCACCTAAATGTGGTCGTGATGACATATCAAAAAAACCGATGCACGGTGAACGGTCTTGAAATGGCTGTCATTGACCAAGGAGAAGGCGATCCGATCGTCTTTCTGCACGGAAATCCGACGTCGTCATATCTCTGGCGAAACGTCATGCCTTATCTCGAAGGGCGTGGTAGGCTGGTTGCACCGGATTTAATCGGGATGGGCGATTCCGATCGTCTGCCGGATAGCGGGCCGGATCGCTATCGCTTTGTTGAGCATCGCAAATATCTCGACGGGTTACTGGAACAACTGGATGTTCGCCGAAATGTGATACTGGTGATCCATGATTGGGGTTCTGCGCTGGGGTTTGATTGGGCGCGACGGCATCCGGAGGCGGTGAAGGGTATCGTTTATATGGAAGGGATCGTACAACCGATCCCGTTGGAAGATTGGCCGGAGGAAAGCCGCCGGGCTTTTCTTGGGATGCGATCCGAAGGCGGCGAAGAGATGGTTCTCGAGAAGAACTTCTTCGTCGAAAAGCTTCTGCCTCATGCCGTCTTGCGCAAGTTGAGCGATGAAGAGATGGCCGAATATCGCCGGCCGTTCCTGGAGCCCGGAGAGTCGCGACGTCCTACCCTCACGTGGCCCCGCGAAATTCCACTCGGCGGCGAACCTCAAGACGTCGTGAAAGTCGTCGCGGATTACGGCAAGTGGTTGGAAGAGGCGGTGGTCCCGAAACTATTCATCAATGCGGAACCAGGTGCCATCTTGATTGGCCCCCAGAGAGAGTATTGTCGGAGCTGGCCTTATCAGACGGAGATCATTGTCAAAGGGCACCATTTCATCCAGGAAGATTCACCGGATGAGATCGGAACGGCGATAGCCGACTGGATGAACGAATTACCTTAGGCTGCCGCCCAGCCCTCGCGCCAGGATTTCGCGAGGGACAGGACCGCGGCGACATCGTCGGCCGTATTGTAGACATGGAAGGATAGTCGGATTCGTCCGCGACGAATGGAGTGCTTTACACCATTTTCTGAGAAGTGGCGCGAAAGCGACTCCATGTCTTTGTCTTCAGTCGAATCGTGTCCGCTGCCTTCATGGCCAACACAGACCAGGCTGGTCAAATGATCTCCCGCAGCGCCTCCGGCAACGGGTAAGTCCAATTCGAGCAACCCGTTCGCCAACCGGTGCGTCAAAGTTCGAACATGGGATTCAATATCCGGAACCTGGATCACATTGAGCAGGTCAATCGATTCAGCCGCCGCTGCGGCGCCAACGTAGTTGTAATTACCGAGGTCGAAACGACGCGCACCCGGCATCAGTTCGTAGTTGTCGGAGCCAAGCGCCGCTTCGTGCACGCCGCTACCAAGATCGACGCCGAAACGCGCGAGATATACCGGCGTCATGCGATCCGCCCATTGCCGCCTGCAATAGACCAGGCCCATACCGTAGAGACCCAATAAACCCTTTTGAGTCGATACGGCGAGACCGTCAATGTTCAGGTCATCAATGTTGGTCTCAACGATTCCGACCGATTGCACGCCGTCGACGAGGTAAAAAGCGCCGTGCTTGCGACATGCCGCTCCAAGTGAGGCCATGTCGGTTAGAAACCCGGGCGAAAAACTGACCGATGCGACGGTAACGCATCGTGTTCTGTCATCAATCGCGGCGATCATCTGCTCGACGGGCATCGTCTCTCCGACCGCAGGGATGTTTCTGACTTCGACCCCGAGCCTCTCACGCAGATGCAGCCAAGGATAGACATTGTTGGGGTGCTCCAGGTCGGTGCATAACACCACGTTGTCCCCTGCCGTTAAGCCGAGCGAGGCTATGATCACATTCAAACCTTCGGAAACATTTTTAGTAATCGCGATATCGTCGGCGTCCGCATGGATCATTCGGGCAAAACCGCTTCGTACTCTCTCGATCGACGCAAACATTGCCTCCTTGTCGCCTGTTCCATCCATGCCGGCATCGAGCACCGCGTCTACAGCGGTTCTGGCCCGTCTCGGTGTAAGCCCGCGCGCCGCGCAATCCAAGTATACCTGCCCCTCCGCGCCAGGGAATTCACTCGCGATTAGCTCTTGGTCGATGGGCATTGTTCGTTTCCTTAAGTCGTTGCTACTTTCGTAGCACGGATTCAAATGTGGCTGAAAATATAACGTTATTGAACACGTCCTGTTTTCAACCAATCTATTAGCAGAAGGTTGTTACGGCGGCTGCGATTACCGAAATCGTGAGGCGATGCACATCGCGCCAAGTCGCATGATGCTTTCTGTAGTCTGGAGCCTCTGATAGAACTCGTCTCATGAAATCTAATATACCCGTCGTAAAGGACCTGGTGCTTGTTGGTGGCGGGCACAGCCACGTAGCCGTCTTAAAGAAATTTGGCATGAAACCGCTGCCTGGCGTGCGGATTACGTTGATCACACGGGACGTGCATACGCCTTATTCCGGGATGCTGCCGGGCTATATCGCGGGCCACTATGACTTCGACGAAACGCACATCGACCTGAGGCCTCTGGCGATGTTCGCGGGTGCACGCATTTATCATGACGAAGCGATTTCGATCGATCATGCCAGCAATAAAGTGATTTGCCGAAACCGGCCGCCCGTCGCCTTTGATATTCTATCGGTCAACATCGGTTCGACCCCAAGTATGACAACGCCGGGAGCGGATGCTTTCGTCACTCCGGTAAAACCGATCAACAATTTCGTCACACGGTGGCAGGGGCTTTTTGAACGCGTTCACGCAGCAACGGACGATGTTCATATTGGTGGCGTCGGGGCGGGCGCTGGCGGTGTTGAGGTCCTGCTCGCGATCGAACATCGCTTGAGATTGGATTTTGCAGCGGTTGGTCGATCGTCGGAGCATATTAAGTTCCACCTTTTTACGGATGCCGACGACATTCTTGTATCCCACAATCCGTCGGTGCGTCGGCGGTTCAACCGCGTTCTGCGTGAACGCGGTATCAAAGTGCATACGGGGCACAAAGTCGTTGGAGTCTCCGCCGGTTTGATAACTTGTGAGAATGGCGCGGAGTTCGCGCTAGACGAAATTCTTTGGGTGACACCCGCTGGCGCCGCCTCCTGGTTGCGTGATGAGACTAAGCTGAAGCTTGACGACGCGGGCTTTGTTGCAGTCAAGGAAACCTTGGAAAGCGTATCTCATCCCGGGATTTTTGCATCTGGAGATATTGCGTCGGTAGCCGAGTACCCACGACCGAAGGCCGGCGTCTTTGCGGTACGCCAAGGCCCGCCGCTGGCGGAAAATCTGCGTCGTGCCCTGACCGGCAGGCCGCTCAAGCCGTTTCGCCCACAGAGCGAATTTCTCAGCCTGGTCTCCACGGGCGACAAGTATGCAATTGGATCGAAGTGGTCCTTTGCTCTGGAAGGTGGCTGGGTCTGGAAGCTAAAGAACTGGATCGATCTCCGCTGGATGGCGAAGTATCACGATCTGCCTGACATGGAGGAAGATGACGACGTCGAAATTGCCGACGGTCTTGCGGATGCCGAAGCGCTGAAGGAGATTTCCGCCATTGCGATGCGCTGCGGCGGTTGCGGAGCCAAGGTTGGAACCGATGTGCTTTCCCGCGCGCTGCAGATGTTGGAGCCCGTTAAGCGTCCGGATGTATTGATCGGTTTGAATGAGCCGGACGACGCGGCCGTGGTGGAAGTGCCGCCTGGCAAGGTGATGGTACACACAGTCGATTTCTTCCGGGCGTTTGTGGATGACCCCTATATTTTTGGCCAAGTTGCAGCGAACCATGCGCTTGGTGATGTCTTTGCCATGGGTGCAGAGCCGCAGTCGGCGCTCGCCGTCGCCTCGGTTCCTTTCGGTCCTGAAGCGAAAGTGGAAGAAACTCTGTTTCATATGATGTCGGGCGCGATGCAGGTACTGGCTGATGCCGGTGCGTCTCTTGTCGGCGGTCATACAAGCGAAGCATCAGAACTGGCGCTTGGTTTTTCAATCAATGGCCTCGCTGACAAGGACAAAATCCTGCGCAAGGGAGGGATGAAACCGGGTGACCGGCTGATCCTCACCAAGCCGCTCGGTACCGGGACGCTTTTCGCCGCCGACATGCGCGGGGATGCGAAAGGACGGTGGATCGATGACGCGCTTCGATCGATGGTGAAGTCGAACCGCGTTGGCGCTGGCGTTCTGTTCGCCCGGGGAGCTACTGCATGTACGGATGTGACAGGCTTCGGACTGCTCGGTCATCTGGTCGAGATGGCTCGGCCATCGGAAGTTGACGTCGAACTCGACCTGAATGCGCTGCCACTGTTGGACGGTGCGCTGGACTGTGTTCGGAACGGGATATTTTCGTCTTTGCAGCCGCAAAATGTGCGTTTGCGTCGTGCTATCCATAATGGAAGCAACGGGGCGCGGGAATCAGAGTTGCTTCCGCTGATTTTCGACCCGCAAACTGCGGGCGGGCTTCTGGCCAGTGTGCCGGAAGCTGAGGCTACTGGCTGCATCGATGCGCTGAAGGGTGCAGGCTATCCGACTGCAGCCATTGTCGGACGCATCCTGCCACAGTCAAACAAACTGGAGCCGATCACGCTTCTCTCGTGATGGATTTTATCAACTCGCGCCACTCGGCGAGTTCACGTCGCTGAGTGAATTTTGGCTGCTGTTGACGTATCTGCCTCGTCAAAGTTTTTCGGAATAGTGGGTTCGTTTCGAAACGGGATAATAGCACGGCAAGTGCTTTTTCATCCTCGACCGAATAATAACCTTCGTAATCTTCGCCAAGGAGACCGACATTGCCGTCAATTTTGGAGGCAAGAATTGGTAAACCGGCCATGATCGCTTCTGATACGACATTGGCGCCGCCCTCCATGCGAGACGAGATCACCATCGCCCGCGCTCGCGACATTTGTTGGCGTACTTTCCATCTGGGAACTTCGTCAAACCAATGATAACGTGGATTTTCGCGCATCTCGCGTGCTGCGATCTTTGCATATGACGGTTCATGCGCCTTGCCGAAATGTGCAATCTGAATACGGCTTGAATCGGTCAACAGCCGTGTCGCAAGAGCAGTGCGAAACGGATCTTTTTCGTCCCGAAGATGGCCGGCCACCAAGATTTCGAAATGACGACGGAGGGGTGGGCGGCGTTTTAGGGGCGCCGCGGATTGGCGAATGACGTGCAGTTTCTGCCGTTGAGCCTTGGGGATGGCGCGGTCAACCCAATCGTGGAGGCATACGAGGGAATCAGCATGTCTCATAGATTGGTGAGTGGCTTCTGGATGGCTCTTTTGAAATCGATAAATGTCTGTTCCCGCTAGGCATACGATTAACGGTGCGTGAGGGAATGTGTCGCGATAGCGCAAGATTGAGTCGGCACTACGCCACGCGTGAATGGCTAGCATTGCGTCGCAGGGTCTGCCGTCGTATTGGGTGATAGTGCGCGGACTGTGGCCGAGTTTCCGCAGGATTGTTGCCCAACGATTGGCGGTAGCGCGGTTGCCCGACCGTTCTCCTCTCTTGGCTGGTGTAATGATAGTGATGTTCATGAGAGACCGTACGAGCAGGTTTAAATGGGTTACGTGCTAACCAAAGACACCCTAATCGGCAATTTGATGGACGCAAGGGCACGGACATTGGAATTGGTCCACGGTCTCGATGATCAGCAGCTGATGGGCCCGCGTCTCGACACCGTAAACCCGCTTCTTTGGGAAATCGGCCATCTTGCGTGGTTCCACGAGTTCTTTGTCCTCAGGCGCCTTGACGGACGTGCACCGATACTTGCGAGCACAGATACACTGTATGACTCGATGAAAGTGCATCACGACACCCGGTGGGACCTCGAATTGCCCGATCTGCATGATACGTTCCAATATATGCGGGCGGTTGAAGAAGCGATGATCGAACGTCTCGATGAAGAGAAAGTGAGAGGCGGAGATGATGCATATCTGTATCAGCTAACGACTTTTCACGAGGACATGCACGATGAGGCCTTTACCTACACACGCCAAATCTTAGGTTACCCGGCGCCCGAGTTTCGTGCTGCAACAAATCAGCCGGAATGCGATGCGGGCCCATTGCTTGGTGACGTCGATGTGCCGGGAGGGACAATTGAGCTCGGCTCGAAGCCTGATGGAAAGTTCATTTTTGACAATGAAAAGTACTCCCACGATATCCATTTGGCTGCATTCCGAATCGCGAAAGCGCCGGTGACCAACGCCGAGTACCGCGACTTCGTTGAGGACGGCGGTTACAAAGATGACCGATTCTGGGATGAAGCAGGACGACACTGGAGGGATGGCGTTAATGCTCAACATCCAGTGTATTGGCGCCGCGGTGACGATGGTGGTTGGTGGGTAAAACACTTTGATGGCGAGGCTCCTTTGCCGTCTCATCATCCGGTCAGTCATGTAAATTGGTATGAAGCTAACGCTTGGTGCAATTGGGCCGGACGCCGGTTGCCGAGCGAGGCAGAATGGGAGACAGCCAGCGCTTATGATGCGGGATGGGTTGCGAAAAGGCGTTATCCATGGGGAGACGACGCGTTAGAGGAATGCCCTGCCAATCTAGACGGTCGTTATATTGGCACGGTCGACGTGGGTGCCTTCCCTGATGGCGATAGTGCGTTCGGCTGCCGACAGATGTTGGGTAATATTTGGGAGTGGACGTCTAGTGACTTCCTGCCATTCCCTGGATTTTCTGTCGATCCGTATGAAGATTATTCCAAACCGTGGTTTGGGACGCGGAAGGTGTTGAGGGGTGGTGCCTGGGCGACAAGAAGCCGCATGGTAACCAATACCTACCGGAATTTCTTTACGCCGGAGCGTCGCGATACCATCAACGGGTTTAGAACCTGCGCCATTTGACGCTGTCCCTGTCGCCCCTTTAAGGTGCGGCTCTTTACTCAACAGTGCTTCCGGCATGCCTCGATCTGAACTCGCCTCCTTCACCGATCTGTCGCCGGCGGAGGACGATTTTCTTGGCGACGTCATTGCGGGCCTCTCCGCATCTCCGAAATCGTTGCCGTGCAAGTACTTCTACGACGAGCGCGGCTCTAAGCTATTCGAGCAGATTTGTGCGCTGCCGGAATATTACCCAACCCGCACAGAAACGTTACTAATGCGGGAAAAAGCACCGGAGATGGCAGCCGCGGTTGGAGCGGACGCGCTCATACTCGAATATGGTTGCGGCTCGATAGAAAAGGTCCGCGTATTGCTGGACGCGCTGGATCAGCCTGCGTCCTATGTCGCGGTCGATATCTCTCGAGAACATCTCCGTGCTGCGGCCGAGGTTCTCGCAGGGGATTATCCGTCCGTCGACGTGCACGCAATATGCGCAGATTTCTCGCAGCCCTTCGAAATATCCGCAAACCTGCCGGGACGACGGAAAATGGCATTCTTCCCGGGATCTACGATCGGTAATTTCGAACCTTCGGAAGCGAAGGCGTTTCTGACTCTAATAGCGGATCATGTGGGGGTTGGCGGTGGTCTTCTTATCGGAGCGGATCGCAAGAAGGACGAGGCAATCCTGCACGCGGCGTATAATGATAGAGCCGGGGTTACCGCCGCCTTCAATCTCAACCTACTGTCACGGATGAAGAATGAACTTGATGCAATCGTCGATATCGACGGCTTTGCGCATGACGCCAGATACAATGCCGTAGACGGTCGGATCGAAATGTATCTGGTTAGCCAGTCCGACCAGAGCATTAACGTTGGCGGGCGCAAATTCTCATTCGCTGCTGGTGAAACGATTCATACCGAAAACTCCCATAAGTACGAGATCGAGGAGTTTCAGGCACTTGGCCGGGCAGCGGGGTTTGAGCCCAAGACTGTCTGGTCAGATCAAGACGATCTCTTCAGCGTCCATTATTTCGAAAAGAATGCGGACTAGTCCGCGAGGAAGTTTTTAATCGTCGAGAGAAACTCTTCGAGCTTGTCGTGGTGGACCCAATGTCCCGCCCCTTCGAAATTTGCCACCTTCGCATTCTGAAAATGCTTAGCCCGGCCGTCCTTATTGGGGTCGCTTGCCCAACTTTCTGTTCCCCGAACTAAAAGTGTCGGACAGGTAATACGTTGCCATAACTTCTGCCGTTCGGACTCGGGAAATCCGAAGGGCGCCCGAATGCGGGTGTAGTTGTCGTACTTCCAGCTATAGGTTCCATCCTCGTTCTGGTTGACGCCATGTACGGTTAGGTGTCGTGCCTGGTCGGGCGTCAAGTGCGGGTTGGCATCCTGCATGCGCTGGAACGCTTCTTCTATTGTCGGATATAGGCGCGCCGCCCGGCCGGCGATACTGCGCGTGAATTCTATCCACCCGGAAATACGCTCCTCCGCCGGAACGCTTTCCTGTTCCGCGACCCGTTCTGGCGGCCAACCCAGTCCTTCGATGGCGACGAGCTTTTGCACCATATCAGGGAACAAGGCAGTGAATTGCAGGCTAATTGCTCCACCTAGGGAATGGCCGATAATTGTAATTGGCTGATGCTTTGTCTGATGAATCAGCTGCGCAATGTCGTAGACGTAGTCGGAAAGGCTATAGCTGCCGCCAATCATCCATTGCGAAACCCCATGACCCCGAAGATCAGGCGCAATGATGTGCCAATCGTCACGAAGCGCTTCTGCGACCCAGTCCCAATTGCGGCAGTGATCACGCCCACCGTGTACAAGCAAGAGCGGCGGTGCATCGGTGTTACCCCAGTCGACGTAATGCAGTCGTAAACGCTGCGAAAAATATGAATGGGACGTCGGTCCCGGGATATCAATGGTCATGCGATCTCCTGGCACGCCTGCTCGGCGTCAATTCAATTCGGGGGCCCACATGTCGGGCCCCGGGTATGTAGTGCCGATTCTTTGGCGTGCCAAGGAGGTCCGCTTACTCCCGCGATGCGTAAAGCGTGATCAATTTGACCGCATCTTTAGGCTCCACGCGACCGATCGGTCCAGAACTGTATGTCGACGAAGCCACGCTTCCGTCCTGCCGGATGATGAATTCGGACGGCTGGATGATTTTACGGCCTTCGTCCCACCAGGCACCAACGGCCTCGCCCTGTTCGCGGGTCATATCGACAGCGAGTGGGTAGCTCATGTCTACGCCGAGCTCTGGGTATTTGTCCTCGCCATCGACGCTTCCTGCTAGGATCACTTTAGACCCCGTTGCGGCGAGTGCTTCCTTTTGTGCTTCATAGCCGGCTAACTGCCGGCGGCAGTAGGGTCACCAGTGGCCCCGATACAACAAGATGATGTTATATCTCGCCTCTAGATTATCCCTGACGTTAAATGTGCCGCCGCGGATATTGACGGTCAGTTCGGGAAACATATCTCCCGCGTTGAGTTTTTTTGCCATGTTTGGTCTCTTTCCAATTATTAGCTTGCCCCAAGTGCAACCTCTGACAGAGGAAATAGGGCGTCGTCGTCGCCATAGCAGTTAAACTTTACGCGAGGGCGCGACGGACGGTTTGTGATAGGAGTTCGACGACGCTTGCATGAACGTCCGGCTGCATTCCGTCTGCGGTTGCGTCGAGCATGCCGGACATGCCATCGACCAAGCCGGCGGAGGGAGAAAAGTCGAGCAGGCGGCGTTCCGCTTCGGGCGTGTGTGCGAGACTGGGGTTGTGCTGCAGGATCGCCAGGGCCGCTGCGACAGCGTAGCAACCCCAGTTCGAAACGCCGGCCGGAATCAGGACATCTGTTGCCATCTTTGCGCATAGGACATCGCCATGCGGTATGTGCTCGGCAACTGCGTTCTTTACTGCGCCCATGCCAATTTCATTCCCTCCATCGCCGATGCCGATGGTCGGGATACCGGCGTTCTGCGCACCTTTGACGATGTAGTCGAGCTTTTCGCGCCCCGCGCTGTAGTCCTGTCCGAGCGCGTTCCGGTATGTCCCATCGGCGGAGAGGCCGGCCCGTTCACAGGCAATTACTGTCTTTGGTGCATATACCTCCAAAAGCCGTTCGGCTGCATCTTGAGCTTCTTGGTCATCGATTGCACCGTTTTCCATTACGGCGACACCCGTAAAGCGGGGCAGGGATGTCGCGACCTTTGCCTGCTCGTGACTGACAACGTTGAGGCCGGCGAACTCTACTATTCTGGCGACGCGGTCTTTGATCGAGGCGTCAACGACGATCACTGGAATGGCATTGAATCCGCGGCTAAGGCTACGCGCCAGAACAGCGGAGCCGATCGGGCCGTCATTCTCAGCAATGTCGGGTGACACGCCTGCCCGAGTGAGGGAGCCGGTGATTATGAATACAGTGTCTCCGGCGCTCAGTTCCGAGAGATGGCGCGCCGCTGAGAGGGACATCGGTTCATCCACGAGTGCGCGTGCCGGCTCGAACAGGCCGGCGACACCACGAGCGCCAATATCAAGGCAGACGATGCGATCAATCAGGTCATAGAAATCGGAATTCTGGACCATGCTTAGTATCCTCTATCGAGATCGGCAATACCGATGACCGTATCTCCTTCGCGGAAGCGTTCAATATTCGCTGCGATGGATTTTGCGCAGGACCGAGGCACGATCTCACCGGCGATATGCGGAGTCATGACAACGTCTGGATGAGACCAGTAGCGGTGGTCAGTCGGCAAGGGTTCTTCGTTAAAGACATCAAGGAAAGCCCCAGCGATTTGGCCGCTGTCGAGCGCATCGAGCAAATCTTGGTCAACGACATGTCCGCCCCGGCCGATGTTTGTGACATAAGCGCCGCGCGGCATCGCGTTGAGCGTCTCATTGTTTAGAATACCCGAAGTTTCCTTCGTCAACGGCAATACGCAAACGGTCTGCTGGCATTGCGACAGCATCTCGAACAAACCATCTTCGCCGAAGTGGCAGGTGATGCCCTTTGAGGTTTTCTCCGTCCGGCTCCAGCCGTGAACTTTGAACCCGAAGACAGCGAGCTTTCGCGCAACGTCTGTTCCAATGGCGCCTAGTCCCAGCACACCGACATGTGTGTCAGCGGTAAAGCGTGGCCAGCGGCGTTGCCACTTTAGTTCCCGCTGGTCGCGATGAAACGCGGGCATATAGCGGTGAAACCCAAGCACGGCGTATACGGCGAACTCGGACATCATGGTTGAAAGTGTGTCGTCGATAATCCGCACAATGGGAACGTGCTGCGGGCGTTCCTGATCCTGCAGCACGTGATCGAATCCGGCTGCCATTGAGAAGATCAGCTTGAGGTTCGGCAAGGAAGCGAGCAGCCCGGTTTGCGGCTGCCAGCAAAGAGCGAAATCGATCTCGGCGGGATTTCCGATATCTGGATGAAGACGGACATCAATATCCTTCGGCAATGCTTTCTTAAGTTCATCTGCCCATAGATCGGCAGGATCCTGTTTCGAATAATATAGCAATGCGGACAAGGCGCAGGTTCCCTCATTGTGACCCGAGGACGGGTGATATTGGTTGTTGTGCCAATCCAAACGGCTTACGGAGCCACGCGCAAGTGTTGCGTGACAGGCCATAAGCGTGGGTCTAAAAGGCCACATGGCCACTGCTCCAGTTTCCAATCCGTCCGTCTGGAAAGCGTCGCTCTGGATGATGGGGACGCTGCTTTCCTTCACATTTATGGCGATTGCGATACGTGAACTGCATTCGGCGGAGATTCACACGTTCGAAATGCTGGCGATACGGAGCCTTGTCGGACTGGTTATTGTGCTTTGTGTCGCGTGGCGGTTCGGTTGGCATTTGATCAAGACCGACCAACTCAAGCTGCAAATTGGCCGAAACATCGTGCATTTCGGGGGGCAATCGACCTGGATGTTCGGTCTGTCCTTGCTCCCGCTCGCGGAAGTTTTCGCGATTGAGTTCACGATTCCGATCTGGGTCTTACTGCTTGCCGTGCTCTTTCTCGGTGAACGAATCACTAAGGGACGCCTGATTGCTGTCGGATTCGGTTTTGCCGGTATCCTGGTGATCCTTAAGCCAGGGTTAGAGATTGTCGATAGCGGCGTATTTGTTGTCATGGCGAGCGCGTTCTTCTTCGGTTGTTCTATCACCTGCACCAAGAAGCTCGTGATGACCGACGCACCCCTCGCGGTCCTGTTCTTCATGTGTTTGGTGCAGTCACCCATGGGTTTGATACCTGCGCTCTTTGTATGGGTGACCCCGCAAGGGATCGAATGGCTGTATCTGCTGATTGTCGGACTGATGGGATTGTCGGCGCATTTCTGCGAAGCACACGCCTTCCGTTACGCGGATGCAACGGTCGTTATCCCATTGCAGTTCCTGCGGCTTCCATTGATAGCTATCGTCGGCTATTTCCTCTATCAAGAAGGCCTCGATTGGGCGATTTTCCTTGGCGCTCTCATGATATTCGGCGGTAACTATTACAATATTCGACAGGAGGCAGGGCGCTCGCCAAAATAGTTCCGGTGAATGCGTTGACTCTACTCTATTGCTGTCAGTAGTTTGACGCATGCCCAAACTCCAATTTCCGAAAGAATTTGAGGCGCTTCGCGTGCTCGTCGTCGACGATGAAGAGGAGATTCGTGATCTGATTCAGGAAATCTTGCGCGATATGGGGATTGTGCGCGTTCACCTCGCCGAGAATGGTGAGATGGCCTGGCAACGGCTTAGCCGCACAGAGCTCGACTACGATCTTGTTATCAGCGATTGGTTGATGCCGCGCATGGATGGTTTGGAACTTCTGAAGAAAATGCGACAGTCCGGATTGGAAACGCTGTTTATGATGCTAACGGTTAAGGTTACTGGCGAGGCTGTCTCTGCCGCGGTTGAAAATGGGGTCACTCTCTATGTGGCTAAGCCGTTCACCTATGGAGATTTTTCTCGAAAAGTCTCGAGCCTCGCGAAGCAGATCATCAAGGACTAAGCGGCCTGACCGCTAAATCACCAGGAAATCAGTTTTGAGTCGTTGAACGAGTTTTGGCGCGATCTTGCCGTCTAGGGTCACGGCTTTTTCGGAATAAGCGATTGAACGTGCGTGCTCGTAGTGCTCTTGCGTTCCGGTTCTCTTAAGCAAATCCAAGAACGTGTCGGTCGTGAGAATGCGATTCTTGGCGCTCAGATCGAAAACGCATTTTGCCTCACGTGTGGCAATCGCAGCGATATCGATAATCGCCGTCCGGAAGGCTTCGTCTCTCGCCGCGGAATCAATCGCGCCGTATCGGGTTAAATGGAGAAGTGCAGTCGGAAATTGCGGATATTGGACAACGGAGCCGCACTTCGTGCTTGCCACTAGGCACCATGCGGGTGGTTGCGGTGTAAACAGGTCTGCCACAGATTTGCGGGTCGAATCCTTTGCCTCACGGCCATGTCGCGCAAAGACATTTAGAAATTCACGGATCGTTGGATGTCGTTGAAAGGGTAATTCAACCGGCGAAGAATTTAGCGTACTCCACGCGATAAACGCTTCGGCACAATCTTCTAGTTTAGGGAATGTGCGCTCTCCGAATTCGATGAAGCCCAAACGTGCTGATATGTCGCTAGATGGAATGCCGCGCTCCTCCAGGAATAACCGCAGGTGCGGATGATACTGTTCGGCAACGGCTTCATTTGCAGGTCCGGATATTTGAATCAGTAACCCAGCTCGAATTTCGACATTTGCGACCGAATGGTCAGATTCGTCTCGTAGTGAATAAACTTCAGATGAGGCGAAGCGATCGAGATCATTCAGGCAATTTTTCATACGTTGGGATTCGCTGAGGAACATCGCAGTGTTGGAAAGATGTACTAACCGGCAACCGTCCTTGAAGCGAAGAACCGAAGAATCGCCCTGTACGTTAGTCCTAAGTGAAGAAGATTTGCTTTGAGCCATAGGATGGTCTTGAACTTGAGTGCCGAAGGTAGAGACCTAGAATGCTCTATAGGTGATGCCGACAGAATAATCGATAGCGGTGGACGTGCCGAACCGTATTCAAGCCTTGGGAAAACATAATGACCAATCAAATTTCTTTTGATATCCAGCGTCGTCGACCGTTTGCTGATGGTTTCGCGTTTGGCGATGCCGGCGCGTACGAGCGCCTTGATGGGCAGTCAAAGTTTGCGGTGGATCCGGATGCGACACCGCAGTTGGATGTCGTTGACCTAAAGAGAGCGCCGCGCAATGCCGAAGGCCTCGTTGAATTCGCGGCGGACATTTCCATTATCAAGCCTGTGGAGATGTCGAACGCGAACGGCCGCCTGTTTTTCGACTACGGAAACCGGGGAAACATGCG
>DJKK01000295.1 GCA_002434595.1 Alphaproteobacteria bacterium UBA6544
GCCATATCACCCGGCGCTCCGTCCATTGGCGCATCGGCCATACCGTCCATTGTACCTTGAACGGCATCACCCGCAGCTTCAAACGCAGCGCTGGGATCTGCGCCGCCTTCTATCGCGGATGCAAATGCATCTTGAGCCGACGACATCGCTGCATCCATTGCGTCTGCAGGAATTCCTGCAGCTTCACCAGCTGCCTGTGCAGCGGCTCCAGCTGCCTCAAATGCTGCTTCCGGCGTTGCGCCTTCGCCTAACGCTGTCTCATAGGCCGTGGATGCAGCGTCCCCTACCGCTTCCATCGGATCCGTTTGTTGTTCGCTCATGATTTGTCCTTTTTGTTAAGTTTTAATCCCTGCCACAGCCCATGTCGCTCAATATAGGCCATAACTCACAAATTTACAAAAGGGTTTCGGGTAACCTAAACCAATGGCATTTGACACATTCATTACACCATCAGAAATTTTACATAGACCCCGATCTTTTTTGCTTATGTGATACCTATTTCAGGCTCGAGCCCTGCCCGCGGAGCCAATAAAACGGCGGCTTAGAGGCAACCGAGAAATCGCCTCTAAACCATATTTTTCTTATATTTTAGGCAGAACTAGGGCATGTTGCAGGGTCCTTAAGTGTCCGCTCGAGCCATTCTTTCTCGCTTTCGCACGGCAGCCGCTCCTAAAGATAATGCTCTCGGGGCGTCTCTGTTTCCTAGTTATAAAATTCTACCGTGTCACGAGGTCAGTTATTGACTTGATCATTCACCAAAATAAGTGCGAAATACGTTTCATGCCAAAGTTTGAAGCAGCGATTTATAATTCGCGAGCGCGTGATGCAAAAATCGGCGGTCAACAACCTTCGGGAATATCCGCTGATTGGGCAAATGTGAGGTTTGTTGAGGTAGAAGCCATGAATGAAAACATGGCTCTAATTAAGTTGGACCAAGATTATCCAAAAAAAGACGGATATGTAGTCGAAGAGATTACCCCTGTCTGACTAGGAGCAGACTCAGCCAATTGTGGTCTTCAGTCTATTTAACGCGCAGCTCGGATCCGCTGCAGCAGATTTCAGCAGTCAATCACCACTAGTTTCACTACTGGACCATTCGTCGCGACAACCGTGTCCCGTGTATATGGATCGGGCATCGCTTTGATCTCCGCGGTTGCAGCTTAATCCGCTGGCACAAAAATTCTCTAAACCGCAATCGGTTTGCAAGTGCCCCTCTCCGCACAAGTGTTCGTGGTACTGCTCGTTTTCGGCGCCGTTCCCCTTTGATTGAGACCTGCCAAACGAAATCGTATGGGCGGCAGTTGGCCATCCGGCTACCTATCCCTAATTTCGTAGAAGCGACTGTTTGTTCGATTGAGGGAGATGACTATGCGCGGCACTATTATGAATTACCCGCTTACATTGCCGACGATCCTTGAGCATGCGGGCAGGCTACATGGCGCCCAGGAGATTGTCTCCAGAATGCCCGACAAATCGGTGCACAGGTACCGCTTCTCTGAGTTCTACAACCGCACGAAGAAACTTGCCGATGGCCTCATTAAGGCGGGACTCAAATCCGGTGACCGCGTCGGAACCCTATGTTGGAATCATTACGCCCATCTGGAAGCGTATTTTGGCGTCCCTTGCTCAGGCGGTGTCCTGCATACACTGAACCTCCGCCTACACGCCGATGAACTGGCCTATATCGCTAAGCATGCTGGCGATCGATTCTTGATCGTCGATGACGATCTCCTGCCTATTCTCGAGGGATTCAGAGACAAGGTCGATTTTGAGCGTATATTTGTCGTCCGCTACAACGGAGATCCCGTACCGGCCGATATGGAGGATTACGAAGACCTCCTCGACGGCGCTACGAGCGAGTTCACCTATCCCGAGATCGACGAATTCGATGCCTGCGGCATGTGTTATACCTCCGGTACTACCGGTAAACCGAAAGGTGTCGCGTATAGTCATCGCGGTGTTGTGTTGCATACACTGGCCGTCTCGGCGCCCGACGCTTTCGGACTTTCCATGCGGGACTGTATCCTGCCGATTGTTCCAATGTTTCACGCGAACGCCTGGGGCATGCCAACAACCGCTGTGATGGCTGGCGCAAAGACGGTCTTCGCGGGCCCACATACAGACCATGAGAGCGTACTGGAACTCCTCGAGAGTGAGCAGGTCTCGATGACGAGCGGCGTACCGACAGTATGGCTCCCTGTCGTGGATGCCATGAAACGGGAGGCTGATCGGTGGAACTTAAATCCAGCCCTGAAATTCGTTATCGGCGGTTCGGCCGCCCCGGAAGCAATGATCCGTGATTTCGATACCCTGGGACATCAAGTTATTCACGCTTGGGGTATGACAGAAATGACACCCGTCGGAACAACGGGAATTCCAAAACCCTCCTTCGACAGCATGTCGAGAACTGAGCAATTCGCGACCCTGGCGAAGCAAGGAATTCCCCTGCCATTCGTCGATATACGTGTTGTCGGCGACGATGGCCCCGCCCCCTGGGATGGTGAGACGATGGGTGAACTCCAGGTCAAAGGCCCATGGATTGCCGATTCCTATTACGAACCGGACGACCCAATCTTTAGTTGGACGGATGACGGATGGTTTCGAACGGGTGATGTCGTCACGGTCGACCCAGAGGGATATGTGAAAATCACCGACCGCACGAAAGACTTAATCAAGTCAGGGGGCGAATGGATCAGTTCCGTCGATGTTGAGAACGCCCTCATGGGACATCCAGATATTAAGGAGGCCGCGGTTATCGCCATGCCGCACGAACGCTGGGTGGAGCGACCGCTTGCCTGCATCGTCCTTAAAGAAGGCGCTGTCCTTTCGGTCGAGAGCGTGCGCGAATTCCTGGCCGACAAATTCGCCAAATGGTGGCTTCCCGATGCAGTGGAATTTATTGAGGAAATTCCCAGAACCTCTACCGGGAAATTTCAAAAAATGGCTTTGCGCGAACGCTTTAAGGATTATGCGTCGGAGTAGCCACTTAAAGGATTATGCGTCGGAGTAGCCACTTAACGTCCCAAGCAGGGAAAACAACGGTCCACCCAATCGTCAATGATGACAAATGAAATCGCGTGGAATTCGCCTGCGCAAAAGGGCCAAAACGAATGATGCCGCTCTCGATACCGCCCAGCCAACATCCGTATCGCCAAACGGTCATCCAGAGAACGAATACCCCGCCACCCACACGGCAATCA
>DJKK01000019.1:0-3701 GCA_002434595.1 Alphaproteobacteria bacterium UBA6544
CGAACCAAGGTCGCCGGTCTCGAAGATCTGTCCTCCCATGGCGTCGAGTGCGGGGCGCACCTTCTCAATATCCTCTTTCGCACCGCCCACCATGATTGCGATTGTGCCCTCGATAGCGCGCGGCACGCCGCCTGAAACAGGCGCGTCGACCATACGAATCCCGCGGTCTGCCAGTTCTTTTCCGAGTTCGACAGTACCCAACGGCGACGAGGACGACATATCGACAAGGACCGAACCTTCCGCCATCCCTTCGGCAATACCGCCCTCACCAAGGACGGCCTCACGGACAATCTTGCCGTTGGGAAGGCAAGTAAATATAGCTTCCGCATCCTGCCCAACCGCCGCGAGCCCATTCGCCGGACGGGCGGTTTCGTGCTCGCTCGTGAACGCCTCAACCGCAGCTGTATTGAGGTCACCGATTATAACTTCACTGCCGGTCCGAGCGAGGTTGGCGGCCATCGGGCCACCCATGTTGCCGATACCGACATATCCGTAACGTGCGCTCATAGGCCGTTCCTCCTATTTGTCACCGCCGTCATATTCAGAAAATACTTCCTGAGCGATCTTGAACCCACTAACCGCGCAGGGCGCCCCAGCGTAAACGCCGATATGTAGTAAGATCGAAGCGATCTCATCTTTGCTGACGCCGTTATTAAGGGCTCCGCGCAGATGTAAACGCAATTCTTCATGGCGGGGTAAACCTGCCAAGAGTGCCACATTGATCATGCTCCGGGTCTTCTTGTCGATCGTGTCGTCCTGCCAAACCGTACCCCAGGCATGTTCGGTCACGAAATCCTGTAGTTTTTTCGTAAAGTCGTCGGCATTAATAATCGAATTATCGACGTACTCCGAGCCAAGCACCTGTCGTCGAACGGTCAGGCCAGCGTCGTATGCATCGGATACCATTATCGCAATTCTCCTGAAGTTTGGGGGTTGCAGACGCGGGGAAATCGCGACTCCAGCGATCTTCCTAACAAAGATGCACCGCGCTGAAGTTCCGACAAGACAAAGTCGTAACCTTGTGGCAATTAGCTATTTTCGCTACCATCTAGGCAACACAGGGAATGAAATAAAAGGCTAACTGCCATGGTGTTCAAGAAGAAGGAGGCAGCAAAGTCCTCCTCTCAAATGGTGATTCGTAAGGAACCACCGTCGATCATCAGCGCCGATCTCCATATCAAAGGCGACATTGAGGGCGACGGCGTGTTACATGTCGACGGCCGTGTCGACGGAAATATCAGATGCGAGAAACTGACAATTGGCGAATCAGGGCAGGTCGAAGGAGAGATCGTCACCACGTCGCTGACGCTGCTCGGCATGATCACCGGCACTGTGCGGGCCCGCACCGTCCGTATGATGGAGACGGCGCACATGATCGGTGATGTGGCACACGAGAAAATAGAGATTCAGGCGGGTGCCATAGTCAACGGCCTTTACAAGCATCTGAAGCAGGAGGATTTCGAGAAACGCGGCGAACGTTTCAAGGATGTGACCTTGCCGGGGCTGCCTAAATCTTCCATTCCGCGCAATGGAAAAGCGAGAGATTCAACGTCACGGCCGCCGTCCAGTAAAGAACAAACGGCAAAGGCTTATCACGCCTAGTCGCGTCTCTCATATTTATCGGACACGTAGTCTTCCACAATTTTCTGAAATTGCTCGGCGATGCCCTCGCCGCGCAGGGTCATCCGCTTCTCACCATCGATAAAGACGGGTGCGGCGGGCGATTCGCCGGTGCCCGGAAGGCTGATGCCGATGTCGGCATGTTTTGACTCACCGGGGCCATTCACGATGCAGCCCATGACGGCCAGCTGCATCTCCTCGACACCGACATAATCCATTCGCCATTCCGGCATCCGCTCACGGACGTAACCTTGAATCTTCCCGGCCAGCTCCTGGAAGACTGTACTCGTGGTGCGGCCGCAACCCGGACAGGACGTCACCAGCGGCATGAAGGCACGGAATCCCATAGTCTGGAGGATTTGCTGCGCGACCACCACTTCCTCGGTGCGATCTCCGCCCGGCTCCGGCGTTAGGGAAATCCGGATAGTGTCGCCGATCCCTTGCTGCAGCAGCACCGACAGCGCGGCAGTCGACGCGACAATGCCCTTCGAGCCCATGCCCGCTTCCGTCAACCCCAGGTGCAAGGCGTAATCACCACGCTTTGCCATCTCGTCATAGACCGTGATCAGCGACTGCACCTCGCTCACCTTGCAGGAAAGGATGATCTTATCCCGACCCAAGCCTAGTTCCTCGGCGCGTTTAGCATTCTCAATGGCTGACACCACAAGTGCCTCGTGCATCACGTCTGATGCCGGCTTCGGCGCGTCCAGCTTGCCGTTTTCGTCCATCAGATGCGCCAGGAGTTCCTGATCGAGACTTCCCCAATTGACGCCGATGCGCACCGGTTTGTCGAACTCGATCGCCGCTTCGATCATCGACGAAAACTGTGTGCCCCGCCTCTCACGGAAACCGACGTTACCGGGGTTGATACGGTACTTGTCGAGCGCCTCGGCACAGGCTGGGTGATCCGCCAGAAGCTTGTGGCCGATATAGTGGAAATCACCGACGACCGGAACGTCGACGCCCCGCGCCAATAGCTTCTCCTTGATATGGGGAACCGCCTTCGCCGCCTCTTCCCGATCGACCGTGATGCGGACGATTTCAGAGCCGGCCCGATGCAAATCCTCGATCTGCTGGGCTGTCGCATCGGCATCAGCCGTGTCGGTGTTGGTCATCGACTGCACCACGATCGGCGCATCACCGCCCACCGTCACATCGCCCACCTTAACCGCGACACTCTTGCGCCGTTCGATCGCGTGAGTAATTAATCCCGTCATCTCTCGGACCTTTATCTGCAATCGCGTCGACTAGAGTACTAGGTGACGCGCTAACAAGCCCTTGTATAGTGAAATTTCAGCGACGTGCCAATCGAGGTAACGCGACCGGAGCGCGTCGGCTATTTGGTCGTCTTCCCACGATGGATTGGTTTGGCCGGTGCGGCGCTTCGACTGAAATATAGGTCATCGGCGGTGTATGCTTATTGAACAGCTGCCGGGTCTCCGATTCGAGTTTGCGAAAGACCTGCGGCGTCATGAAAAATCCGGTTGACGGCAGCACCACACCAAAGTTCACCGTACTGTCGTAAAAATCGCGCAACCCGGCAACGATGCCGCAGGCAACCGGGTCGGTATGTACCTTGATGATCGCTCCGCTGCGCAGTCCTCGCGTCGCTCTCCCAGTTCAACTGCAACAGCGTCCGCGAACCTGCATGTGACCGCTCCGCGGGAAATCCCACCAGACCGGAATCAGCGACAACCTTGAAGAGCTAACCTCCTCCATCGGCCACGATATCACCAACAGGATCTACATAGCCGCGCATTAGCGTGAAAAGATCGAGGCAAGACCGGTGTCGATCGTTTCTACCCCCAAACGATGAGGGTGAATAGAATTAAGTTGTTGAGCGTACCTATTATTAGAAAGTCACGCCAATCCGCGGGAGACGCGGGTAGAGCGATGCCACGTGCACGGAGAAACAGCCAAAGCACCGCACCGGCGCTCGCGACGCTTCCGAACGTCGCGGTGAAAGGGTCAAATCCCTATATCGCTAATTCATTGAAAAAGAGGGAACCACCCCAAAGCATGGACAGGGCGAAACGCAGAAGCCATTCAATCCCCATCATCGGTCGGTCGGCCAGACAGTG
>DJKK01000019.1:4123-4870 GCA_002434595.1 Alphaproteobacteria bacterium UBA6544
TTCTGAAGGTACCGTGACAAGGTCTCTGTATCAACGGCGGTTGGATCAAGGTCAAAACTGCGGCGCAACTGGTAAATATGACCGGTAAAACTTGCGTGCTCCGCGGCATGCCGCTCTACACCAGCATTCTCTCTTTGCATGCAAAGTGGAATTCGATATACGCGATACGTTAATCAAGCACATCGCTGATTTTGGCGATGCCCTTTCCGGTAGCGATATCTCCCACCCTGTTGATCAATTCGATAAGTGCAAAATGGTCCGATTCGATGATCTTGGACCCCACGCTCATGCTTGCCGTCCAGATGAAATTACTCATTCTAGGTCCCTCTTGCGTCCGGGGACCATCAAACCGAGTCATTCGTCAGCCAGCGTTAAGTCAAATCAAACTGTGCCAATCACGAAGTACAATTCGGAAGTCATCACCGACGCAAGAAACGAGGAAGCAATTGCGGTAAAACCCGCCACGGCACCCAGCGTCCGCCATCGAAGTTCTTTCGAGAGATGGACCGACAGACTGGTCAGGCCCGCGGCATGAAGCAAAATGGCCGCCACGGCAATGGCCCAAGCCGGAGTGAAGAGCGCTTCAGTAGAATGGACGAGCGCCCAACCCCCAACGACACCAGAAATCGTAAGGACGGACAGCAGCCTCGACCCTTGACCCGTGGTAAGCGACAACCGGACCCCCGTAGATATAAGCAGCATCGGAAAGAACAGCAGCGCAAAGACTGGCCCGACGATATCGGCCCA
>DJKK01000274.1 GCA_002434595.1 Alphaproteobacteria bacterium UBA6544
TCATTTCGCTTGCCCATTGGCGAGCCGACTGACAGGGTGCCCCCCGCCATGACCGCGCCTTCTCCTCACGCACAGTTCCGCCAGAATGCGGCGCGCGGCATCCTGTTCATGTGCTTGGCCATTCTCATCATGCCCGTGATGAACGGCATGGCAAAATCGCTGACCGTAGACCATCCGGTAGCTATGGTCGTCTGGGCACGCTTTACCGGCCATCTGGTTGCAATGACGCTCGTTTTCTGGCCGGGGCGAGGCTGGCGACTCTTCAAAACCGCTCGCCCCGCTGTACAGCTAACGCGGTCCGCCATCATGTTTCTCTCGAATGGATGCTATATCAGCGCGCTTTCCGTGGTCGCACTTGCCACCGCGTCGGCCATCATGTTTACCGCACCGTTAATGGTTACCGCCTTATCTGTGCCCTTTTTGGGCGAAAAAGTCGGCATCCGGCGCTGGACCGCGGTTGTCATCGGTTTCATTGGCGCATTGATCATTATCCGGCCGGGTATGGACACGCCGGGGTTTGATGCCACAGGTGTCGGCCTCATCCTCCTCCTCGTCTCGGCCGCGTGCTTTGCGGTATACCAGATCCTGACGCGCAAACTCTCGGACCGAGATTCGGCTGAAACGATGATCGTCTACATGCCGCTTACGGGTGCAATCGCGATGAGTTGTGCGATGCCCCTTTTCGGCGTTGTTCCGGAAGGATGGAGCAATTGGGTGTTGTTCGTCCTGGTCGGGTTATTGGGCGGTTTCACGCAATATTTCGTTACCAAATCTCTGGAGCAGGCGCCCGCATCCATTGTATCTCCCTATCTCTATGGAGAGCTTCTCGTCGCCGCGATTGTCGGTCTCGCGATATTCGGCGATTTCCCGGATACCTGGACCTGGGTTGGCGCTGCCGTCATTGCCGCAAGCGGCATCTACATCGCCTATCGCGAGGGTGTATTGGGAAAAACACAGTCAGTCGGAACCGATTGACCGATCCCGTACAAAGCCAATCTTATCATGCATTTGTGACATTGATTGACTTGCCATGAAGAAGAACACCTGTGTCAGCATCGGCCAGCACTTCGCGTCGTTCGTTGAAGGTCAAGTCACAAAGAGCCGTTTTAGTTCTGCAGGCGACGTCGGTTCAGCAAGAACGTCGCTACTGGAAGACCACTGAAAGAGGTTGGACGCGTTGCAACACACCTTGATCGAGGGTGAAGAAAACGGTCCGACAAAGACATTCGACCTTGAAGCGATAATAAATGATCGCGCGATAACAGCGGACTTGTGACCGTCATCGCGCGCGACGAAAGACCTCAAGGAAATTTGAGACTCAACAGAAACGCTATGGCACTCCGACTTAGCGAACCAACATATCCAGAATCTGCAGCGAACGATGGGTCTGCTTGGCGAAAATCAGGGTCTAGACGCCGATTGCAACTATATTGGCCCGGGATACCGCATTAACGTGACCGGCTCTTACGTCCTGTTCTAAAAGCGATCCGAAAACGGCGTCGCAGTCGTCCGAATCCTGCACAAAACATAGAATTCGAAACGAACCTCTAGGCCGCCAGCGCACCCTCCGTCTTCGGGTCGCCCGCGATACGGGAATGCAGCATGATCCGGCGTTCTTTCATATTCCACGGACAGGCGCGATGCATGAGACAACGATTGTCCCAAAGAACGGCATCACCGGCAGTCCATTTGTGATGATAAACGCGGGGCGGTTGGCAGGCGAACTCAACCAGTTCGTCAAGCAGATCGTTTGACTCTGATTCTGACAGACCGGGAATGGCGTGCGCATGACGGCCTATGGTCAGGGTCTTACGCCCGGTTTCGGGATGTACTTTGACCAAAGGGCGCAGCGGCGCACCCTCTTGATCGAGCCCGTATCCCATATATTCGCTATCTTCGTCCTTCTGTGAGAAACCGGCCTTTAGTTGGCTGTAGATCAACGAATGGTGGGCAGACAATCCTTCAACCCGATCGCGCATTTTATCATTCATTGCTTCAAAGGCGGCCGACATGTCGGCCCAGCCCGTCTCACCGCCCTCTGACGGAACAACATCAGCACGAAAAACCGCACCTTTAGCCTGCACCGGCATGTAGGTGCTGTCGTGGTGCCACCCCATGTTGCCCTTGATGATCTTCACCATATCGTCATCACTGCCCTCGCGGATCGAACCGTCATCCCTGACGTTGGAGAGCTCGAAAATATCGAACTCCAGTTCGCCAAACCGCTTCGTGAAGGCAATCTGGCTGTCATTGTCGAGATGCTGCCCAGGAAAGACTAACAGGCCATATTCGAGCCATAAATTATAAAGAGATCCAAACGCGTCCTCGTTGAGGCCTGCAAGCGTGATATCCCGCACAATTGCACCAAAACTGGCGTCAAGCGGCTCTATATCCATTGCTTCATCCTCCCTAAATGTCGAGATTAACTCTAACGTAAGTCTTCAAAAGCTGGAAGCCCAACACAGCAGCGCGACCAATCATTCGAATTATTTTTCGCAATCCGATGATGTGAAACGATCCGTTGCGAATCTTCGAAAAGACAAAGATATAAGGCTCAATAAAACGTTTCTTATTAACGCGAACGAGGAGCCGATACATGTTTAAAAATCTTAACCCGACTGCCGCTCACAATTCGAACGCAGCGGCACGCGCGTAAACGCCGCTTCAGCGGGTATGGCACCGCTGGGAGGACTAAACCACGCGTAAAGGCCGTCGTATAGCAACGCCTTCATTACGCCTCTAAAGCTTCGCCGGAGCCGACCCTCTCCAGCGGCAATCGTTTTTTCATCTGCTCGGCACGGACTACAGCGTAGTTCCTGTACCTGCGATCGTTGTACGATGAAGGCGGCGCTTCTCCCGCTGATCGTCGAACGCCAACCCTCGGTGCAGCGCTGAGCGGTTGTCCCACAGAACCATGTCGCCAACCTCCCAATCGTGGCGATAGGTGAACTCAGGCCCCGTGCCATGGACGATCAGGCGTTCAATCAGAGCACGGCTTTCCGCAAAATTCCATCCCTCAATCTCGCGGGTATGGGAGCCGACGTAAATCGCCTTGCGTCCTGTTTCTGGATGTAGGCGGATTAGAGGATGACGTGCGGGTGGAATGGCGTCGCGCTCAGCTTTTGTGAAGGCTTGTTCCTCGACATCGCGGCGCGACCAATAGAAGTCGTGGATTGCGGTCAACCCTTCACACAGTTCTTTGGTCTCAGCGTCGAGCGCTTCATAGGCAGCCGCCATATTCGCGAATTCCGTCTGGCCGCCCTCCTCCGGTACGATGTAAGCGTGCAACATTGAAGCAGTCGCTGGCACTGCCTTGAAGGAACTGTCGGAATGCCATTTCTGATTGCCACGATTGATTGTCAGGATGGGGTGGTCATCGGTCATGATGTTCCCGTCCTTGTCCAGGTTCGTCGCCTCATAGATTTCCGGCCGTCCTTCACATTGCAATGCCGCCATGTTTATCAATTCCAACTCGCCAAGGCGCTGGCTAAAGGCAATATGCTGGTCGTCATTAACAATTTGGCCAGGAAACACAGCAACGACATGATCCACCCATAGCCGGCGAATTTCCGACAACATATCGTCCGACTGCGGCTGCGAAAGATTGATACCGGTGATCTCGACACCGATCTTCTGTTTTATCAGCCTCGCCTCGATACCCATTTACCCACCTACTACGTTTTGAAACCTACATAAGGGCACGGTGCAACGTTGACCGCTTGAATCAATATAGCGCGGTATCGCGGCAGATACGATGATCGGCGCAGTGCATGCGAGAACCATTGCGGCGTAAAAAAATGGCTAAACGACAGTTTACATGGTGCGGTCGAGACCCTGGAGGAAAGTGCTATAAAGGTAGAGCGGGGCGGCTTCTTTGGCTCGATCTATGGCACGCTGAATCACATACTCTGGAGTGACAGGATCTGGATTAGCCGCTTCGCCGGATCCGCTAAGCCAAACCAGCCACATTCCGCAGGATCGGTCGAAGAACGTCGAAACTGGCCCAACGTCAAGACTGCGCAGGCCGAGGTGGAACCAAGCCATCACCGACTGGGCGGTTAACCTGGACGACGCACGGCTTGCCGAAGACCTATCCTGGTTCTCCGCTGCTCTTCAGGCAAACGGCTCCAAAACGTTGCGGATGCTAGTCACTCATTTCTTCAACCATCAGCCCCATCATCGGGGACAAGTGCATATCATGCTCACGGCAGCAGGTGGCAAGCCACAAGAGGTAGTTGTTCGACGTCAAAGGATTTTGGAATAAGCTATAACTTGACCTTTAGATATACGGCCTTACTCTTCACGACCTAAGTCGACGGAGCTTATCCTTCGGCTTTTTACGGGGGGTTGACCTGTGAATTAGGTCGATGTCTTTTTTGCGTATTGCTCACTCTTTCGGCAAGAGTGATGTCAACCCGCTCACGATTGATAAACAGGGAGGTTTAAAGAATGAAGACGCCTTTTAAATCAACGATAGCTGGCGCAGTTTTTGGCGCAAGCTTGTTAGTTGGCGGTGCCGCTAACGCCGTCGACTGGAAAATGGCCACCCCTTGGGGTGGCGGTGTACTGCTGGAAGAAATGAAGAGGTTCGCCGGTAAAGTTAAAGATGCGACTGAAGGCCGCGTGAATATTACCGTTTTCCCAGCCGGCACTTTCGGTAAAGCTCTGAAAGTCACTGACTCAGTCAAGTCCGGTGTTGCACAAGCTGGGCATAACTGGATGGGATATGATTGGGGCATTGATAAAACGACTGTCGTTTTTGGCGGCTACGTTGGCGGCCTAAATGAGGAAGAATTCTTCCTTTGGCTTTACGAAGCGGGCGGCGCCAAACTTTGGGAACAATACCGAATGGAAAAATTCGGTGTTGTGTCTATGCCTTGTGGTATTTTCCCAGCGGAAATCTTCTTACATTCAAAAAAGAAAGTCACAAATCTAGAAGAATACAAAGGCATCAAACAGCGTACCGCTGGAGCGTGGGCAGAAGTTGGTGGATCGTTAGGCGCCACCACTGTCATTCTTCCAGGTACGGAAGTTTACCCAGCTCTTGAACGTGGCGTCATTGACGCGACTGAGTGGAGTTCGCCGTCGATTAACGAGCCTGTCGGCTTCCATAAAATAGCAAAATACATTATTTTTCCGAGTGTTCACCAGCCAGGAGCAACTCAGGAATGCGAGTTCAACAAAAAAGCTTGGGACAGCCTCGGCGAACGAGACCAAAAGGCAATCCGGAAAACAGCAGAGCTCTCAGTTTTCCGCAGTTGGACTAATTACGCATACAAGGACCTGTTCGCCTATCGTCGGATGGAAAAAGGTGGCAATACGATGTTGCGCCTTGAGCAGTCTTTCATTGACATTGCCCAAAAGGCAGGAAACGACTGGGCGGATGGAGTTGTGAAGAAAGAGCCTAATAACAAGTGGTTCAAAAAGGCTTTGAACCATCAGCGGCAATTCCAGCATGACATGTCTGTTTATTCTAAGATGCGTTCAGCACCTGGTTCACGGACAGCCATTGGCGAAGTCCTGAAGTAAGCACTTAGTTACCGACGGTAATGGGAAGGGAGGGGCGCACACGCCCCTCCCTATCTCTTAGAAGACGAGCTAAATTACGGGGGGGATCAGATGCTCGAGCACATGTTAAGCGTTCTCAGCGAGACGCATGGCCTTATAATTTCTGGTGAACCCGCCGGCTTGGGTTGGTTTCTAGGAATCGGCGTATCGTTGTTTTATGGGACACTCTTATTCGTCATTTGGGGCCTTATACGTGCTGTCCTGCAACGGAATACACTTCATTTTATAACACCGATAGAAAAGATAAATCATTCTGCAGCAAATGTGGCTATGGCGTGTATCCCTGTTATGGCCGTCTCAATTGTATATGAAGTTATTTGTCGTTATGCCTTAAACTCTCCAACTATATGGGCATTCGAAGTCTCATACATGTTGATGGGCACCAGTCTTCTGCTTGGCATCGGATACTGTGCACAATTAAGAAAACACATCCGTGTCGATTTTCTTTATGACAATCTGTCT
>DJKK01000187.1 GCA_002434595.1 Alphaproteobacteria bacterium UBA6544
GGCGACATACATGGCATTTAAAGGCGGATTCTCACGCCCCTTTGCATAGTATTCGAAGTCAGTACGTATGGGCACGAAACAGGTGGTTTCATGCATGAAGCCACCATGTGCGATATGTGCCATCACCGAACCCTCTTCTCGCCGTCAACCGCTGTCTGGAAATCTGTTTGATCGCCGCAGGAAGAAAAGGCGCACAGTCACCGCCTAAGCGACAGGCCAAATTGTATGGCGCCAACGAGCACCAGCGCGCCAGCCGCCGCGAAGGCAGAGAAATAACTTCCGGAAACCGTCACGACGAAACCGAATGCCACCGGAATAATTGTCACACCGGAGAGTGTTGCGAACTGTAAGGCCGCGGCCGCATCTCCGGTCCGGCCTTCGGGCGCAAATCGGACCAACTCGGAGAAAAATAGTCCATTCCAACCACTACTGGTCACGCCGAGCAGAAAACTGATTACCGAAATACCCCAGATCGACCAAGTCTCATCCATCGCCCCGGTGAGCGTTGTGAAAACCGCGGTTGCAATACCGATCCCCACCAATAGCGGGCTGGCGCCGGCAACCCGATCCGCGATAGCGCCCCAAAACAGCCGTCCCGCTACCGCGGATATCTGGAGGATCGCGTAGATGAATCCCACAGTTGGTATGGAGATCGAATAGATGAACATATCAATGCGAACGACGTCGGACGTATACGAAAATGACAAGTCGTCGATTAGATACAGGACGTAGAAGGACATAATCGCGACCTGCACGCCGGAATAGGTAAACCCCATCAGACCGAGCCGACGCAGCATCGGTGTTTTCCAAGCCAAGATGATCGGCTGGACAAAGCTGCCCAAACGGATTGGGAGACCTGGCGTCCGTATGGTATCAAGCGGGCGACGAAGCGGCTGGATAAAGACAGATGTCGCGGCGGCGGCTATTCCAACAGAGACAATGGCAAAGCGCCAATCGAACATTGCGACAATGGGAGGCAGGATCAGGCCGGCCAGAGCCGCTCCCGCCGGCATTCCCGTTTGTTTTATGGAAAAAAATAAGGCCCGCGAGCGTTCCGGTGCGACGCGCGAGAGAATATGCGTACTAAGCGGATTGACCGGACCATAGCAAAGCCCCAATGAGATCGCGCTGGCCAGTGCCGCAAGCGGCGTCGAGATGGACAGAAGAAGACACCCCGCCAGTGCAAACAACATTGTCGCTTGACTAGCCCGAAGCGCCCCAAATCGGTCCGCCAGCCGTCCCGACAGCAAACCAACCACTAGGCCAGATCCGTAGGCAAGTCCTGTGAAAGTACCGATCAGAATTGCGTCTACACCGATATCCGCTGCAGCAACCGGTGCTATCACAGAAACACCGAACATCGCCATTGCGGCAATCGTCTGAACGGCAAATGTCGCCGCTAGCGCCGGAACGGCGAGACGTTCCCCATTCCCATTCATGTCGAATTACACTCTATGCGCTTACCAAACCTTCGACGCGTGCCGTGATCTCTGCGAGATCAAGCGGCTTTTGAATATATCCGATGGCACCTGTTTCCTGTGCCTGCTCCTGCTAGTAAGGTTTGAATTTCGAAAAGACAAAAATGATCCGCAGATCTTGAAACTTTTGCCTCTCGGGCAGTTCCCAGCAGAGTCCAGAGCGTCCAACTCCGCCATCACCAGATCAGTCAGCAGAATATCGATCTTGAAAGAGAAAATCTGTGGGATAGCAGTCGCGCCCGCGACGCCCGACTTCACGGTGTGCCCTTTGCCTTCAAGCGAAGGCGTCATCGCCTGAATCATCTCAATATCGTCGTCGACGATAAAATACTTCATCGGGACTATCCGCGTGTTTTCATCTGCCATAGATGACAGGAAAATTCGTCGAATGCATTAAGATTTTAGGGAATCCGACTCCGGCCTGGCGCTAAGTTCAGAATGGCTTCGCCTTAAGGACCGATTCGCTCTATGATGGATATTAAATACTATGGACGACTAATTAGTAATACGGTTCCATCTTGCGCCACTCCACCGAAACGACGCACTTACGCAGCGTAGTCGATCGGGGTGCTGTAGGCGTCGTCCTCGTGCAGGTCCCAATACATTTCGGCAAGCCGCTGGGTGACCGGCCCCGGCCCGCCCTCCCCGACGTCCTCGCCATCGATGGATCGCACCGGCACGATACCGCCAGCCGTCGACGTCAGGAAGATTTCTTCGGCCCTTCTCAGGTCTTCGACCGGTAGCGTGACGAGTTGCGCCTGGATATTGAGCCGGTCGGCGAGCTCGACCACTGTGCGACGGGTAATCCCTTCAAGAACGCCTTCGTCGGGTGAGATCAAACGCCCCTCGCGCAACGCAAAGATGTTCCAGCCGCGCCCCTCAGTGACGTTTCCTTCGCCGTCGAGCAGCACAGCGTAGCGTGCTTCTTTCTCATAGGCTTCGAACATGGCTGCGACGAAGTCGAGCCGTCCGTAATTCTTGATGCGCGGGTCGACCGCTTCCGGCGGAATGCGCAAGGTCTCAGCGACGACAATGTCGCAACCGTCCCGCATTTCCGCGTCCGAGACGACCGAATAGTAAGGGACCGCCCAGGCCATCAGGCGGTTCTGACAGGACCGCAGGTCCTTGTGTCCGCTGTCCGGTACGCCGCGGGTCGCGGCGATTGTCACCATTGATTCCCGCAACCCGGAACGCGAAGCACATCCCATCAGCACCTCGGCGAAACCGTTGCGGCCCATACCCAGCGTTTCATAGCGACGTTCCGCCACAGCATTCTCAAAACGATCGAGATGATCGTTCATGCGGAAATAGCGACCCTTATGGATATGAAGTGCGTCGTAACACATGTCCGAGAGCTGAAACCCCAGATCCGTGACTGGCAGGCGCATTTCTGACATTGGGACGAATTCGCCATCGATATAGCCGAAACCCTGATTTCCATACCTCTGATCTTGCGCCATTTTCGCCTCCTTAGCGTGACAAAATGTACCGGCTCCGATGGCTCGCCTTTCGGGCGGATCGGACCTAAATAATACTAGACCGTATCCGCGGGTCGAACACAGCTTGCGAAGCGGGTTTAAGGTTTTGTTTCACGACTTGAGAAGGAGCGTGTGTTTGGGCATTCTCCCACTCAAG
>DJKK01000221.1 GCA_002434595.1 Alphaproteobacteria bacterium UBA6544
TGGAGGGGGGCGTCGCGGTTGCCTATCGCCGTGAGATCGAGGCAGCTGACGACCCACGTAAGAAGGAGGCTGAACTTGAAGCGGAGTTGCGCGCCTTCGCTTCACCGTTTCGGACGGCAGAAGCCTTCGGGGTGGAAGACATTCTTGATCCCCGAGAAACGCGACCTTATTTGGCACGATATGTCGAGGCGATGCAGCCCAAACTGGTGACGAGCCTTGGTCAGAAAGCACGTTTTGGTGTACGGCCTTAACCCTTTTAAGAAGGCAAAGAGAAGCAGGTGAACTGATATGGGCGACTTTGCCTTGGATCACGTAGGGTTCATGTTGCGGGATCTCGATGCCGGTGTGGAGCGTTGGGAGAAGCTGGGATTCAAGCTGTCCCGCCGTAGTCCGCAGATGGGCCGTGTGCCGGGCGAAGCCGAAATGGCGCTTTGGGCGACTTCGAATCATTGCGCGATGTTCCGCGAGGGATACCTGGAGCTGATCGGCGTCACGAACCCGGAAAATTTCAATCCGTGGACACGGTTTCTCGACCGGTTCGAAGGGCCGCATATAACGGCATTGCGGTGTCAGAACGCGGATGATGCCTTCGCTGCGTTGAGCGAGCGCATCGATCATTTCGATCCACCGCTCCAACGGTTGCGGAACGCGCCATATGGCGATGGTGAAAGGCCTTTCAGGTTTCGCAATATCTTCAGCCAGGATGAACACTATCCGGAGGGCCGTTTTATTGTTATCGAGCATCAATCGCCCGAGGTGATCTGGCAGGAAGATCTTATGGTTCAGCCAAATGGGGCAAAAAGCCTGCGCGAGCTGGTTTTCGTTGCGGAACCGGGCGATGGAACTTTGGATCGATTGACGCGCATTACCGGCGAGGCGGCCGTGGAAAGTGAGACCGGGCGTTTGATACTTGGCGGCGGCGGTATGCTCTTGGTCGTGGACCCACAGGGATTTGCAGCGCGCTATCCGGGGGTGCCGGTTCCTCCGTGTCCCGCAGTTGCGGTGGCGGTCGTCGAAGTCGAAGATCTTGATGCTTTGGCGGTACTGTTATCGACGAACGGGGTCCCGGTCCGCGAGGCGGAAGGGGCCGGCTTCTGGGTTGCTCCGGAGGCCGCCAATGGCGCCGTTATAGAGTTTGTTGAATCTCGCTAAGCCGCCTGCCAGACCACCGGCCAAAGCTCGCTGTCGAGCGGTGCGCCCGCGGGCAACTCCGGGTCCCATAACATGCGCTGGATATTCGGGCGCGGGTCATAGACCACTCCATCTCCCGCCCGTCGCGTGACGTAGGCGCGCCGTCGGCGATTCTGATGACTATTGCCGACCGCGGAGTGGATCAGCATACCGTGATGCATTGTGCAGTCCCTCGGTTCATAGTCGAACCGAATGAAATCGAGTTCATCCCGCTTGGCTTCAATAACGGGTACAGGCGGTTCCGGTGTCTTATATTTCGCGGGATCGACGCAGGCCACCGGATGATACCGTTCGCCGCAGAGATGCGATCCTTTGACTAACTCCATCGACCCACTGTCTTCGGTCACGGTGTCGAGCGCCAGCCAAAGTGTTGCGACATTTGTGCCCTTGATCGGCCAATATGTTAGGTCCTGATGCTAGACGGTCGGCCCATCCGTCTCCGGCTTTTTGATCAGTAATTGGTCAAAAACAATGTTCACCTTGGCGGATTGCATAACCCGACCGGCGATCTTGGCTGCCGGTGCGTCCTGGATGAATGTCTAAAAACCATCGTTCTGATGCCATAGGAACGTATCACTGAAGAAGCGACCGTCCGGGGACGATTTATCCAACTCGTTTGCGAGTGTACCCGGGTTAGCAAGGGAATAATCGACCCTCTTGCGAAGCATCTCGATCCAGTTCCTATTGAAATATTACTTTAGAAACACGACGCCATCGCGGCTGAATGCCTCGATCTCGTCTTTCGTGATCTCCTGGTGGAGGTGGTGGGGCATCGTCCGGATCCTAGTTTACCAAATGTGACGCGAGCGTGCGTGAAACTGTATATTCTCCTCCAACGATTAAGGATACCGTATCTCGGTACGGACCTCGTCATTTTCCCGTAATTTACTTTTTTAAACGAATCCAAATTATTAGTTTGCCCGTGCCAATGAATTAGCCGTTAGCGGAATAAGCGCGCCATGAGTGAATTGATGATGGTTGAGAACGTTGGACATCACTTCGTGATGGAAGACGAACAGCAATATTTAACAATGACGATCGCTGGCCAGCTGTCTGGTTTTCCAATCATGCACGTCGAGGACATAGTCGAGCCGGACCGGATCATGATGGTGCCGCTGGCATCGAAGCAGATCTCAGGTGTTATTAACCTGCGTGGCCGTGTTGTGACGGTAATCGATTTGAAGTAGCGTCTCGGGGCGGTTGACGGCAATGGTGTCGTGTCGCACGTCCTAGGGAGCGACGTTGCCGTCGCTTCAGACGATGAGGAGAGTGGGGCCGACCAAAAGTATTCAATTACCGTCGAGAAGAACCAAATCCTCTACACTTTGCTCGTCGACAATATCGGCAATGTGAGTGTGCTTCTCGATAAGGGAATGGATAATGTTCCGCCAAATCTCGATCCGCAGTTCCGCAATAAGGCATCAGGCGTCTACCGCCTAAAGGGCGAACTTCTGGCGGTTTTCGAAGTAGATAAGGCGTTAGAGTTGTTAATTGAATTCGGATAGGACGGGCAGATTATCGGGCACTTTTTATTTGAGCCTGCATGCCTATGATGGCCGCTCTCGAATATAATTGGTTTGGATATAGCAATGCTCTCACTGGTTACCGGTGCGGCTGGCTTCATTGGAAGCCATATCGTGGATCGTCTTCTTGCCGAAGGCCATCGAGTGATTGGCATCGACAATTTTTCGGGCGGACAGCCAGAGAATATTGCCCATCTCAAAGGTGAGGATAGTTTCGATTTCCGGGAGATGGACATCTGCGAGTATGACGCTTTGGCCGAGGCAATGCGGAATGTAGATCGGGTCTTCCACATCGCCGGTATTGGCGACATTGTTCCGTCGATTGAGGCACCGCTCGATTATCACCGGGCCAACGTCGACGGAACGGTTAGTTGTCTTGAAGCCGCACGGGCGAACGGTGTGTCACGGTTTCTCTACGCCGCCTCATCGACGTGCTATGGCGTGGCGGAAATCTATCCGACTCCGGAAGACCATCCGATTCGCCCGGAATATCCCTACGCATTGACGAAGTATATGGGCGAAGAACTGGTGCTGCACTGGGCGCATGTATATGGCTTGTCTGCAATCTCGTTACGTCTGTTCAACGTCTATGGTCCACGCAGCCGTACCACCGGCGCCTACGGTGCTGTATTTGGAGTGTTCCTGGCACAAAAGCTGGCGGGGAAACCCTACACCGTGGTCGGTGACGGCGAGCAGACCCGGGATTTCACCTATGTGAGCGACGTTGCCGACGCTTTCTTAACCGTTTCCGAGAGTGACATTTCGGGCGAAGCGCTGAATGTTGGTTCAGGCGGGAGTTACAGTATCAATAGTCTCATAGATCTGCTTGGCGGCGAGAAAATGTATATCCCCAAACGCCCAAGCGAGCCCGATCAAACATTCGCTGACATCTCCCGTATTCAGGCTAGGACAGGTTGGCGGGCCAAGGTTGAATTCGAAGACGGTGTGCGGCGCATGTTAGAGCATATTGACAACTGGAGCGATGCGCCGGTCTGGACGCCTGACATGATTGCCAATGCGACCTCGGGCTGGTTCAAGTATCTGTCGAAATAGCGGAGGTGGGGCGGTGATCCGCCCCGATGCGAATCAGCTTGCTTTGGCCTCGGCTAACCGATCCAGTTGAGAACGCAAAATTGTGATCAACCCATCAATCCCGCGCTGCTGCAATACCGAGCTGAACTCCGCCTTTTGCGTGACCAGCATACTGACGCCTTCGACGACAACATCAATGATCTTGTACCTTTCGTCGATGCGACGCACGCGCCAGTCCACCTTGAGAGACCGTCTCTTGCTGCTGTCAATCCGGGTACGCACGAAGACATCCGTAGCTCCCGCCTTGAATGTCCGGAGTACATTTACGGTTTCGCCGGAATAACCGCCAAATCGAATCGAATATGTTTTAAGGATCCATTCCTCGAATAAATTCTGGTATTGGCGCTTTTGTTCGGTGTTCATATTGCGCCAGTACTTACCTGCCGCGAATCGACCGATCTTTTTCATGGCAAAATCGTCCCGCAGGACGGTTCGGAATTTCTGTTGGCGCTCGTCAATGGTGCCCCGTTGATCACTGAGCACCGAAATTGCCTGGTCTGCGAGGCCCTGGATGAATTCGGCCGGTTTCGTCGCGCCGTCCTGAGCCATTGCGGCCGACTTGTCAGGCAGCGCGAAGACCGCGGTGACTAGAAATATTCCAAGGAAAAGCGGGAATTTTTGCAGATTTCTAATTACCGACATCTTAACAATGCCACCTCATTTCTCGATATTACCCGAACTTCGACGAGTGTCTGTTACGACCGCCAGAACAATTTCAAAAAGTCCGTTGGCACCAACACAATAGCAAGCGCCGTAACCACCAGCGCGAGGGATACGCACTCGCGCGTTCCAACCTGCTCCCCTAGCAACAGTGCGCTGCTGTACACGCCGAAGATGGGAATAGCAAGAGTACTAATCGACGCAATGGCCGTAGGTAACATGCCGATCAATGTATACCACACCAAATGGCATATAATCATTGGAACCAAGGCCGAATAAAGCACTGCCGTCAGCCCGGCAGAGGACAACGGCTGATAGACGATATTCCATTCGAAAATCAAAAAGCCAATAGCAATCGGAACACCGCCGATGATGAACTGCCAGCCTGTCAGTATGATGACAGGCGTGCTCCAACTTCGTGATTTTATGACGACCGTGCCCGCTCCCCAGGAAATTGCGGCGCATAGCAGCAGGGTAGTCCCGAGAGGAGATCCACTGAGGCCAACCAGATCTTCCCCAATCAATACGATCAAACCGGTTAGCCCAATCGCCAGACCGACGCATCGAACGAGCGTGAGCCGTTCACCGAGACAGATGGCTGCGAGCACCATCGCCCAAAGAGGCATCGTGTGCGCGACGACAGCGCCACGGCCTGCTTCGACCGACATCAGGGCAAAGGCGACACACATCTGGAAGCCGGTGATATTGAGACACCCGGCGAGCGCGATCCAAAGGCGTTCTTCCGGGTGCACGAGAATTGAATGGCCCAGAATTAGTCGACCTATACTAAGCAGACCTACAGCCCCACAGGTAACGCAGAGGACACGGAAGCTCCAAGGGGGAAATTCTGAAACGGCGACTTTGATTGAGGGGAAATTGACGCCCCAGAGAAGTGTTAGAACGCCAATCATTGCCAGTGCGACGAAGGGTGACCGGGTGAATTTTTCGGTTGGCGTGCGGCTCACGATTGTATTTACCGTTCAGGAAATGCGGTAGGGCATAGCCGAATAACAATTTTTCCGTGGCGGAACAAACGGGGTCGCGTTGATGAATGAGCTATTATCGCAGTTGACCCGGGAGACGACGGTCATTCGCCAGGAAACTGCTAATGGGCGCGGTGTGCGAGAATGAGTCTATTTGCGATTGCGCGGTGCTATCGACGGGAACACGCCGGCTTCGGCTGCTTTGAGACCGAAAACATTCGTATGACTGCATGTCGCGGCAGGGTCCGTGCTACAGAACCGCGGCGTACCAGCATTGGTCCGAGCGGAATTCTCCCAATCCGTTTCGCTTGGCAGATGGTAGGGTTTTCCGGTTCTATTCGCCAACCATGTGGCGTAGGCTTTAGCATCATCCCAACTGATGCAAACAGCGGGATGATTGTCTTACTGCGGATATACCGGGTTGCGCCAATCCTTGTCTGCCGCGATCTCGTACTTGGTGCCCGTCCAGTATTTGCAACCGCCGGCTTTGTGGTAGCCTGTC
>DJKK01000097.1 GCA_002434595.1 Alphaproteobacteria bacterium UBA6544
CTACTCACTATTAAGGAGACGGACACCATCGTCTCCAAAGCGATGACCGGCTCAACGGTGCGCTGTGTGACGACACCAGAACTCACCGCCTACGAAGAGGCGAGGCTCTCCGGTGCGTCGAAGGAAGAGCTGGCGGAACTTCGCAAAGCCGTAGTTCGGGGCCGCAATATCGACAAGGGCAATAAACGCCAATCCGCGATGGGACAGGTTGGGGGGATGGTAAACGACGTTCGGCCTGTCGGAGAATTCATCGACGGAATGATCTCGGAAGCGGCACAACTCGCCCGCACCGTACACGGTATCGCCCTAGGTAAGTAGGGTCGGCACCCTTCAACAGGCGAGAGCCAGCACTTACTCCTTCACCCGGTACTTCTCGACGAACGCTTCATCAACTGTAACGCCGAGGCCTGGTCTGTCCGGCACATTGAGGTGACCATCGACTACGGTGAAGTCCTCGACAGCAAGCTCATGCAGCATCGGGTTAGCGCCGAGAGAATACTCGACAATAAACCCGGTCGACGCCACGACAATCGTATGCAGACCGGCGGCAAAGGTAAGTGCCCCACCCCAGAGGTGCGGCGCATAGCGCAACTGATAGGCGCTGGCGATCGCTTCGATCCGCATAGCTTCCGTGACGCCGCCGCAGATCGACAGATCCGGCTGGAAGATATCGCAGGCCCGCAATTCTGCGAGATCCCGAAAGGCGAAACGCGTGAACTCGCTCTCCCCGGTCGAAATCGGTACGTCCGTAGCGGCCCTGACTTCGGCCATACCGCGCTTGTCGTCGGCGACTACCGGCTCCTCGAGCCAACCGATATTGCACTCGGCGACCTCACGACAAAACCGTTTCGCCTCGGCGACGCTGAAAGTGCCATGGGCGTCGCACATGATGTCGATATCATCCGCGAGCCCGTTTCGCGCCGCTTTTACCCGGGCAACGGAATGCGCCAGCGTGCCGTCGCCAGAGCCAACACGCATCTTCACCGCCTTAAAGTCACCTCGATCAACGAAGGACTGCAACTCCGCGACTATACCGTCGACGGGCGCCCATCCGCCCGATGCATAGGCCGGGTAGCTGTCTTTGCGTTTGCCGCCGAGCAAGCGCCAGACGGGTTGCCCAAGCGATTTTCCAAGAATATCCCACAGCGCCATATCGATACCGCTGATCGCGGAGATCAAATGCCCGCGCCGCCCTAACACAGGGAACACGCGACCACGGTCTATCGCGTAATGCGCCCGGCTACCGTTATACATAACGTCCCAAAGGCGCGAGATATCACGCGCATCTTCGCCAATCAGCAGCGGTCCCAGCTCATCCTGAACCATCGCGTTCAAAGCTGCATTAGTGCCGGCACTGCCAACGGCTGCCTTGGCCTCGCCAAACCCGACAAGACCGCCTTCCGTTTCGATGCGTAACAGGGTGCTATCAAAGGAACGCGTTTTGCCAAAATCGGAGGTATGCTGCTGCTGCTCGGGTATCGGCACATGCAGCCAATCGGCGCGAACGGATTTGATCCTCATGACAAACTCCTTCTATTCCGCAGCGGCACCTGTCGTCTGGAGAATTGGTCGCAGAACCAGGCAAAGCGGCAGGGTCAAGAACACCAGACCTGCAATTACAAACATTGTCACACTGACGCTCACCAAATCGCCGAGGATACCGAAACCGAGCGGCGCGGCGATGCCGCAAGATGCGCTGATGGTGAAAAAGAGCCCGAACGCGCGTGACTGGCGTTCGCGTTCCACAAGATCGCCAACGGTACCTTGAAGCACCGGCGACGTTCCATTTAGAGCGATACCAAGCAGCGGTAGTACGAAGAATGCGGCCATGCCTTCCGCCAAAATCATAGCGAGGATGCCTGCAGCCGTTCCAATTTCCGTCAGGACAACTGTCCGAATGATGCCGATGCGCTCGGAAAGGAATCCGCAGGCCAGTTTCCCCCACATACCGCCGATCAAGATAATAGGCACCACCATCGCGGCTGTGCCGGGGTCAACCCCCTTTTCCTGGATCAGCAAAAACGCGGCGAACGTTAGGAATCCGTTTCGCGCACAATTGTCGACGATCATGATACCGCAAAGGGCTGAGAATCCTGTTGGCTCCCGAATTCCCCAGCCCAGCTCTTTCAACTTCTCTTGATGTTCCGGCCGCGTATCCGGTCGGCCACCCGCTTCGATCGAGATTAGCGACAGTAGTACGACAACGGCGGTAAAAACCGCCACGCTTCCAAGCACGATGACCGGTTCCCGCCAATCGATTCCCGTAAAAAGCAAGAGACCGAGGCCGCCGGCGATGCCGCATTTCCCGACATCGCCGGCGAAAGCGTATGCCCCGAGCGCCGCACGGCGGCCGCTACCCGGATACGCGGTCGAAATGATCGAGGAACTCAGTGGATGCTGCGAGGCGCTTCCCATTCCAACGAGGAAGAGCAGGAGAAGCAGGCCGGAAAAACTGTTTGAATTTCCTAGTCCTACAAATGCCAATCCCGCGATCGCAGTACCGAGAACCAGCAAACTGCGCTCGCCAAGACGCTCCGCAAGCAAGCCGGCCGGCAATTGAAATATCGCAAGACCTGCTCGATGTGCCCCGCGGACTAGGCCAACTTCCGTCAGCGACAGGCCAAAACTCTGCTGTAGCGCTGGCAGCAGCACGTACATGATGTCGGATATCCCGTCGTGAATGGCGTGGACGCCGCAACAGGTCGCCAGGGTCTTGCGTGGCTTGGTCAGGATCATCGATTTCTCGAAATTGGGCTACACCATCGATTTAGCGCAAATACCCGCATCGCGCCATAGCTGGCACGCCCTTTGAAACCCACATCTGCCGAGGAATGCTGATATCGGCGAGAATGAACAAGGAAAATCTTTAACATTATGTTTTTAAATGATTTATGTCGAAAAGAGATCGCCGTTCTGATGGCGAGCGCGATGGCAATTTTTGCCGCCTCGAGCGTTACCCTACCCAATTCATTACTGTCGGCCGAGAATGCCGCAAATACGCCGGCCGCCTTCCTGCTTCGCTGCCGAGCGCGTGGAATCGACACAGAACGTTGCCGGGAGGGTTTCACCCGCCTTAAACAACAGCGCGGCCTGGACAGTGCCCGCGCCTTGATGTCGAAGTGTCGTTTGACCGGCCGCGACCGGGCGACCTGCCAACGCCTAATCAACGCTTCATTCGCCGCACCGAACTCAAGCAAGGTCAACAAAGTCAAAGCCTATTGCCTACGCAACAATATCAAGAAAGCGCAGTGTCGCTCGCTCATTGCCGACAAAATCGGCGGTGGCGGAGATCACAGTCAATTGCTCATGGCCCGCTGTAAGACAGTTGGCCTCAATGAGCTTGAGTGCAAACGCCGCCTCGATATCGCGAGCAAGCGATTGGGTCGCAAATAGCCAGAGCATTATCCGGCAACGTCTTTCGCCGGCGACCGCGCCGCAACATACATATCGAGTACTTGTATCAGGGTTCGGTCCGTATCAACGGTTTCCCGCGTCTCTGCCGAAATCGGCGTCCGATCGGCGAGCGCCATCATATCGCCAGAACCCTCATGGAATTTCGGCGTGACTGCAGCCGCGGCAAAGGTGGCGGCGATCTCGCGCATTTCGCCTTCCCAACGGGCCGCATCGAGCGGAATGCGCGGAATCATCCGCTCCATGGCCGCCAGCATCGCTGGCTGACTTTCCGTCAATTCCTTTATATAGTCATCGGTGAGACCCATTGCATGCGCTGTCGTCAATACCGCGGCGTGAAGTGAGAAAGTTCCCTTGGTCGCACTTGCATAGACCATCTTCAGGCCGGAAGCGCGCCCGATACCTTCGCCAATATCACGAACGACGATGCCGCGACCGTCCAACTCACGAACGGGCGCCGTGTCCGGTCCACTAACGTAGAGCCGCGTACCACCGTTCTCCGCCACGGGATTACGGCCGATAATGCCGCCATCGGTGAAGGGCGCGCCCGCACGTGCAATTTCCGCCCCCACCTCCTCAGCTGTCGCCGGCGCGATGGCGTTGCAGTCGACATAGGAAGGCTTGGTGCCCGCAGCCAGCATGGCATCGGCGAAAACCCTCGCCTGCTCCAGAGCATTCTCCGGCGGCAGGATCGACAGCACCAGATCCGACTGACGAGCGACTTCCTCGAAGGAGCCGAGGTCCTCTATCTCTGCGTTCGCCGAGAGCCCGCAGGTCCGTTCACTGCGGCCGGTGAGGTTCGTGACCACACGGAAACCATTTTCGCGAAACGTAATGGCGCAGCCGTGCCCCATATCTCCCGGCATCAGGATGGCGATTGTTTGAACGGCCATATTGAGTTCCCTCGAATTCCTAGATGTCGTTCCGGCGCAGGTAATCAAGCACGTTGTCGAGCGGCTCGACATCCCCAAATTTGGCGTCGATGTCGAAGAGGTTCCATTCGACCGCTCCCCGAATGCGGTCGCCGACGCATTCTTTTACGACAATCGGCCGGAAGCCTTCGGCGATGGCGTCCTCCGTCGAATGGCGAACACAGGCACACATGGTCACCCCTGTGACAATCACCGTGTCAACACCGATCGATTGGAGATAGCTCGACAAATTGGTCCCGTGGAAGGCACTCGCCTTCTTTTTGACGATCACCTGTTCGGTCGGCAGCGGCGCGATCCGGTCATCGATCTCAACCGCTTGAGAGCCAAGCTTCAGCTCTTCCACAGGAATTTTTTCCTTCCATAACCCCATGTCTGAATTCGGCCCTTCGGTGTCGGCATAGGCGGTCGTCGTATAGACGACTGGAATGCCCTTGGCCCGCGCAGCATCCAGTAGCTTTTGTACGCCAGGGATGATGACGTTCATACCATCGCAGGTGAAGGCATGTCCTTCGCGCGTCCAAGCATTGGCGAGGTCGATAATCAGCAGTGCCGGTTTCTTGCCGTATCCGATTCTTCGGGCAAAACCGCGTTCGGCGTAGAGTTCAGAGTCAGCGGCAAAAATCTTATCGACGGCTTCCTGAAATTCGTCACTCATGGCTCCTCCTTGGTTGCGATAGATATGAGTGGCTACAGGACAGAAAGCCAGCTGAAATCGGGGCCACCCGCTTGCCCTATGGCGGCCCCCCGATAGCTTTTTCAAAAATGCCAGGAGTATGCAGCCATGAGTCTCTACCCACCGCCAATCGAAGTTGAAACGGAAATATGGACCGAAATCCCGGAAAAGTATCGAAAGGCTGGTGTGCGGAGCGCTTGGGTCGCGGCCAACAAGTTCGGACACGACCCGCACTCCTTTCTAGAGGGTCCCTCCTTCGACCGAGACGGCAATCTCTATGTCGTCGATATTCCGTTTGGACGTGTCTTCCGGATTTCACCCGACCGCGAATGGACGTTTATCACTGAATACGACGGCGAGCCAAATGGCCTAAAGATTCATAAGGACGGCCGCATCTTCGTCGCGGACTACAAGCGCGGTATCATGCAGGTCGATCCTACGACCGGTAAGGTCACGCCTTACTGCGAGCGTTGGCGGGTCGAGAGTTTCAAAGGCGTTAACGACCT
>DJKK01000110.1 GCA_002434595.1 Alphaproteobacteria bacterium UBA6544
ACACCAGGTAATTCCGCAACGGCCTGAGATATCCGCATTAACGCAACCGAATCGAGGAAGAACCCCTTGCGAACCTGAGTGACGATTTTGCTCATGCTATTCCCAAGCGATCCGCAAGCGCCCAAACCGCTTGCTCAAAACAGGCCAGCGGCGCGCGCACAACACCCGCACCAACCTGACCAACACCCGGATCTTTGTGAGCAATTCCAGTATTGATCGTCGGTGCCAGTCCGGTCTCAACCACATATCTCACATCGATTCCGGTCGGCACACCTAGGTAATTCAAAGAGGGAATTGTCCATTCCGGATTCTCGCTATGAACAATTTCCGCCATCGCGTGTGTCGTAGCGGCCGCTTCTGTCGCTGTACCGGCGCCGACAAAACCGGCAACCGCGGGCGCTGCCGCCATTGCAAATCCACCCAGACCGACGGTCTCCACAATAGTTGAATCTCCCATGTCGGGATTTGCGTCATCGGATGTAAAGCCGGGAAAATATAATCCCTCCGGCATCTCGACAGGGGCCGTGAACCACTGATCGCCGGTGCCGCTGACACGGATGCCGAATTCGGTTCCGTTCCGGCTCATCGCGGTGACAACACTTGAACCTTCGATATCGCGGACTGGATCCATTACCGACTTTCCCATTGCCATCGCGATATTTAAGAAAAACTGATCATTGCCACCGAGGAATGCGAGTGCACGGGACAACGCATCGTTTTCGTCGGATGTCGCAGCGAATGCCGGCGCCAACGCCCGCAACGTCAAGCTGGAGCAACCGATGTTCCGTTGATGCATCTCGTCACCCATGGTTAGACCGCGGGCAATCAGATCCTTTAGTGGCAAACCGTCAATATGCCGAAGTGCGCGTCCAAACGCTGGCCCAAAGGAACCGCGCAACCATCGCAACCGGTCAAGTACCTCCAGATCGTTGCCACCAAACCGCATTACCTTTCCGAGGCCCTCATTTATCGTACAGAAGGCACGGTTCCCAAACGCGCGATTCTCGACCACCATGACCGGCTGACTCATGGTGGTCATTCCCGTCATCGGTCCTACGGCGTCAAAATGATGGTTAGGGTGAAATTCGAATGCGCCGGCATCCGCCTGTTCCTCTGCGTCCGCCAGGTTTTCCGCCCAACCTTCAAAAACCGCAATACCGGTGACCGCACCACGCATGGGGCCACACATATTCTTCCACGCGACCGGCGGTCCCGCATGCAAGATCATTCGGTCCTTGAGGCCGTCAATTGCCTCGGTCGCGGGCACAACATCAACGAGCACAGGATCACCCGTCAACATGCGACGGATAGCCTCTTCATTCGCCTGCGTGATGATGTCCATAGACCGAACTAAACAGTTCTATGTATCTAGCTGCGCTAAAAGGTCTGCCAGATCCGGATCGCCCCCGCCAGGCGGTGACCAATCGACGTGAACCATCTCAACTCCACGCGCTGCAAGGTCATCGGCGAATCCCCTGAGACCGACATTCACGACCTTAGGCGGTTCGGCTACCAATTTTTTCAAAGCGTCCGAGCTCATTTCGATTGGCCCTCCTGCGGAACACGATGATATCATATCGGTATTTCTTGGCCATAGGGCGAGGCACGTTTCTTTCGCGTGGGCAAATAGGAAGAAAACTTCATTTTATCCGCCATTGGCTTTTATGGACAAACGCGCGTCGCATTGTCGCCGGAGTGCAGACAATTATCTTGCTGTGCAATCCTCCCAGAACCGAGAGGCGACGATGGAGTTCAGACGTAAAGATTTCGATCCCGGTGCAGTAGGCCCGCTGAACGGCATCCGGGTCCTGGACATGACGCGTTTGGTCGCCGGCAACATGCTAACCCTTCAACTCGCTGATTTTGGCGCGGAAGTAATCAAACTTGAAATGCTCCCAAAAGGCGATCCGCTCCGTGCATGGAACGCAAACGGGATTCAGACGAACTGGAAAGTCTACGGTCGGAATAAAAAAAGCGTCTCGCTTAACTTCCGTGAACGTGAAGGTCTGGAATTGCTCCTAACGCTGGTTGAGACGGCTGACGTCTTCGTGGAAAACATGAAGCCAGGCCGAATTGAGGAGATGGGCATTGGACCCGATGTTTTGCTGGAGCGTAATCCGGACCTCGTTATCGCCCGGGTCACCGGATTTGGGCAGACGGGCCCTTACAGCAGCCAGGGGGGATTCGGCACCGTCGTCGAAGCGATGTCCGGTTTTGCCGCGATGAACGGATTCGCTGACCGGGTTCCTGTCCTCCCGCCACTCGCACTTGCCGATATGATCGCGGGACTTTATGGCGCAATGGCCGTGATGATCGCGCTTCGAGAAAAGGAAGTGAACGGCGGCAAAGGGCAGGTGATCGATCTCTCTCTACTGGAACCGATATTTTCCATCTTGGGCCCCCAAGCCGCTTCGTTTAAGGTGACAGGACAAGTACCGGTCCGTGCCGGTAGCGGTTCTAACACAACATCTCCTCGCAACGCCTATGGCACAAGCGATGGCGGATATGTCGCCCTATCAGGTTCAATCCAGACGATGGCGGAGCGACTTTTCCGGGTGATTGGCCGAGATGACATGAACAATGATCCGAAGTTCAAGACAAATGCCGATCGTGTCGCCAACCGCGAGGAAGTAGACGAAATTGTCGGCGGCTGGATCGGCGAACGAACCTTGGAAGAGGTTCTCGAAGTATTCCGGCGTGAAGGTATCACCGGCGGACCTATCTATGACATCTCGCAAATCGTGGACGACCCCCATTTCCAGGAGCGCGAGATTATTGTCGGCCTCCCCGACGAGGAAATGGGCGTTATCCCCATGCACAACATTTTTCCAAAACTGTCCGGGACTCCAGGTACATTCCGCCGGGCAGCACCTGATCTTGGCCAGGATAACGATGAGATCCTCGGCGCGGCCGGCGTCAATACAGATACCCTCGCCGAACTTCGATCACGCGGCATCATTTAGGAGTTTCCATTATGCCCCTCCGAGACACAGCTCGACGCGCCGACCTCCCTTACTGGCGATCCCTTCTCTATGTTCCAACCAATGTAACGAAATACGTTGACAAGGCACATACCAGAGGGGCTGACGCGATCCAGCTCGACCTGGAAGATAGTGTTCCCGACTCTCAAAAGGGGGAAGCGCGCAAACTGGTCCAAGAAGCGGCGGAGACAGTCTCGCAGACTGGCGCGGACGTCGTCGTACGAATCAATCAACCGCTTCGCCATGCAGTACCGGATATCGAGGCCTGTATCTCGCCGCGCATTGCAGCCTTGGCGCTACCGAAATGTAACAGCGCCGGCCATGTAAGACTGCTCGCCGAGATGGTGGAGGAGTTGGAAGAAGAACGCGGAATGGAGATCGGGCACACCAAGTTTTTGGCGATGGTCGAGACTGCCGAGGCATTCTTCGAGCTGAAGGAAATCGGTTCCGCCCATCCGCGTGTCGTCGCATTGAGTCTCGGTGGCGAGGACTTCGCGCTTTCGCTTCACATGGAACCGACACCCGAAACCATGCTGTATCCGAAACAGCATGCCGTCATCGCGGCACGCGCGGCTGGCGTCCTCCCTTATGGCATCATCGGTACCGTCGCCGATTATTCGGACCACGACGCCTATCGGGACATGGTCCGAAAATCCGCACAGTTCGGATTCGAAGGGGCCTCCTGCATCCATCCGGCTATCGTGCCAATGCTGAACGAAGGCTTCACACCCGCCAAGAAAGACGAAGACTTGGCACGGCGCATCGTTGACGCCTGGGACGAGAACGAGGCTGCCGGACGTGGTTCCTTCGAGCTCGAAGGCAAGATGATCGATGTCCCGGTCGTCTTGCGCGCGCAACGCGTCATCGCCAAGTGCGACGCCATTCGTGCCAAAAACGCGAAGGGCGGTTAGCTCAGCTCATCCGTCTTTTTCGCGGCAATCAACTCGAAGTCGATTTCCGCGCCGATGCCAGGCTTCATGGGTGCGTGGACCAATCCGTCGGCGTCGACTTCGATTTCATTGATCACACCGTATTTCTGCGACGCATCCGGCAGGAGGACTTCGAAGTACTCGCAGTTCTTGATCCCCATAATAAGGTGCATGTTGGCGAAATTGTTGTGTGAATTACCACCGTGATGGACCTCGTAATTCATGCGAAACCCTTCCGCAAGGTGCGCGGTTTTGAGGCATGATGTCAGTCCTCCCTTTACCGCCACGTCTCCCCGCAGAAAATCCGTCGCTTGCTCAGCGATCCACGGCGCATAAGAAGCGGGATGCCCGCCAGGGGCATACTCGGTCGCCATTATCGGGATATCGAGCTTTTGCCGCAATTTGACGTAGTTCAAGATATCATCGTCGGCCAACGGATCCTCGTACCAATAGAAGCCCAGATCCTGAATTGCGAGACCGACACGCAACGCTTCCTCGTACCGATAGGACCAGGTCGAATCGAGCATAACGCGATAGTCATCACCGACAGCTTCCCGCACCGCCTTACAGACCTCTATATCAATCTGCCACTGCGTCGGCGGGTGAATCTTATAGGCCGACCATCCGCGCTCCTTTAGACCAAGCGCCTCCTCAACATAGGCTTCCGAAGTCTGATGCACAGGCGAGCTGGCGTAAGCTGGCACACTCGATCGATAGGAACCTAATAATTGATGCACGGGCAGTCCCGCGACCTTTCCCGCAATATCCCAGAGCGCGACATCGACCGCACCAATTGCCCGCATGGTGGTGGAACGATAACTCTGCCATAGGCCTTGCCAAAGCCGTTCGCGATCAAGCGGGTTCTGCCCCATCACGGTCGGTTTCAGATGGCGCATGAGAGAACCGGCATCGTGTTCGGCAGTTCGGCTGGCCGACCCGAGAAACGCATTTCCTTCGACACCTTCGTCGGTCTTGAGAGTTAGTAGACCCAAATGCGAGCGCCCCTTGAACTCGCCCGTATGCCCTCCATAAATTGTCGCCGGAATATCATCCCAGGCAAATAGCGTCAGCGTTACGTCATCGATTTTCATTCTCGTCCCTTTCGAACCAACACACCTATCTCAAGAATTGACCTAGTCGGTCCCCCGCCACAGCCAGCTCACACCATGTTGACTAGTATCTGCTGGCCCTGCAACAGATCCTCACATGGTGATTTGGCCCGACCGGCTTGCGGCCACGTAAAACAATTGGCTAAAAGGCCGGAGTGTTCGCAATAGCCCCTGACCCCTCCCGATTGGGGGATTTTTATTTGCGGCGCACCGACCATCCGGACCTTTAGGAGGATGAAATGGACGGATCGCAGGATTTTATTGCACAGGATTGGAAACCTCAGACCGCACTTGTCCGCAGTGGCCTTGAACGCTCAACCCATCAGGAAACATGCGAGGCGCTCTACCTGACCTCAGGTTTCGTGTACGAAACCGCCGAGGAAGCAGAAGGCGCGTTCAAAGACGATCGCAAACGATCTATTTACAGACGTTATGGCAAACCGGCCCGTCGCTCAGTCCTTTCAATGCCTGGCTTATATTGAAAGGCTTGGAGACACTGGATCTGCGGGTTGAGCGCCAGTCCAAGAACGCCCATCAGATCGCGGCGTTCCTCTTGAACCACCCGTGGGTCGCTAAGGTTAACTACCCAGGATTGGCAAATCATCCAGACCATGCCTTGGCTAAACAACAGATGCGAGGCGGCGGGTCCGTCATGACGTTTGACCTCGACGGCGGTGAGGAAACGGCATTCCGTTTCGTGAACGCGCTCGAACTGGTAGAACTTTCCAATAATCTCGGAGACTCGAAGAGCCTGGTCACCTATCCGGCGACGACGACACACCAGCCTATCGGAGATGAAGAGCGCACCCTCCTCGGTATCACCGACGGCATGGTCCGATTTTCAATTGGCCTCAGGGATGTCAGCGATCTAATTTCCGATATCGAACGGGCACTCACTGACTGAAGCCGCTCACTCACTTCGGAGACGATCCATGATCAAATTGTACTACTCGCCGGGGTCTTGTGCCCTGGCATCGCATATTGCCTTGGAAGAAGCGGGAGCAGATTATGAAGCCGTCAGGATCGACTTCGGATCGGATGAACAGAAAAAGCCGGACTTTCTGGCAATCAATCCAAAGGGGCGCGTACCAGCTCTAGTCTCAGACAAAGGCATTCTGACCGAAACACCGGCCATTCTCGTCTTCATCAGCCAGACATACTCAGCGTCAAGCTTAGCTCCCGTCAACGATCCTTGGGCGCTTGCGCAGGCGCAGGCATTCAACAGTTACCTGTGCGCCACGGTACACGTCGCACACGCGCACGGTGGTCGGGGCCATCGCTGGGCCAATCAGGAAACGTCCTTTGAAGACATGCGTCAGAAAGTGCCACAGACAGTCGGCGATTGTTTCACGCTTATCGAAAACGATTACGTGAAAGGTCCCTGGGTTCTCGGTGATACCTACAGCATCTGCGATATGTATCTCTACACAGTCTCCCGCTGGCTAGAGCGCGACCGCGTCGACATTTCCCGCTTCCCTAAGGTCAAAGCGCAATTCGAAGCCATTGAAAAACGACCCACGGTGGCCCGCGTACTCGAGAACCACTTTGCCGACTAGACGCGTCGTCATTTCAAGCCGGACATCGACTGACCGATAGAGCGTGGATCGCGCGCCTTGAAGGTACCCGTATCAACAGCGGTCAAGAAACGCTGTATAAGACCGTTGAATAGTTCCGGATCCTCGAGATTGATTGCATGACCCGCATTCGGCAACACAGCCAGCCATGAACTCGGGATCGTGCGCTTCATCATCAGATTGGGATCAAGACAGGGCTCGTCTTCGTCACCGGTCATGATGTAGGTCGGCACAGTCAGTTTGCGCATTTCGTCCTGCAGATCATAAAGTGATGGACGCTCACCCTGTACGCCAATGAATGTATTCGCGCATCCAAGTGGCGAATGTTCGTTGAACCGGCTCACAAATGCTGCAAATCCGCGCGGGTCCTTGTTCTCTAACTGGACCCGGGTCGGCCCATAGGCATAGAACTGGCTCACCGCTTCCATTCCCTGGTCGACGAATCTTTGGGCTATCTCAGCGGTTTCCTTGCGCCATTGATCACGGTCGCCGCCGGCACCATAACCACATCCCGCCACCACGAGTGAGTGGGCCATTTCTGGAAAATTCAAACCGAAGTGCAATGACGCAAACCCGCCCATCGACAGGCCTATGATATGGGATTTCTCGATACCCAAATGCTTCAACACATCGCGCGCGTCCTGCGCCGCTCGCAATTGTGAATAATAATCAGAACTTTCGGGCACTTCTGAAGGCGGATACCCGCGGGCGTTATATGCAATGCAGCGATAGTTGCGGGAGAAATAGTTGAACTGGGGCTCCCACGTCCGAAGGTCGTCGGCGAACTCGTGAATGAACAGAATGGGCGTCCCCTCGCCTGCTTCCTCATAATAAAGCGTGACACCGTCGTCAGCTTCCGCATTCGGCATTACCTATCTCCCCTATCTCACTGTCTAGCATTCATAGTTGGCGATATACGGGCAGCGACAAGGCCTGGTAATCCGATCGCTCCTGTCATTCTAAACGCGCGCCCCGCATGCCCATCACAGGTCTGCTGTTTCCTTTCGCACTTCCATTTCAACGCCGACACTGTCGCAATCGGGATAGACATCCGGCTTTCGCGTCGACACCCGGGCACCTAAGACTTCGTCGGGCGTGAGACACACCTCCAAAATTTCGGCGCATAAGGTTTCCTGCAGGTTAAAGTGCCGGTCCCCAACGATGCTTCGGATGCGTTCGCGCAAGAAGTCATAGTCGAGAACCGTTTCAATTCTATCTTGGCCGTTGCCGGGGCTGGCATCTTCAGCAATCTCCAATGCCACATCGATGATAATGCGTTGCGGATTCTGCCTTTCGAATTCGTGAATACCGATCGAGGCAACAACCTCATAGTCCCGCAGGAAAATCCGGCGGCTCATGTTCAATCCTTGTGAACTACTCATCGAGGAAGGCCACATCCCGCGGCAGGCGCATCAAGGCCTGACCACCGTCCAGAAGAAGTATCTGACCGTTATAAACTTTTGACGAAAGAATAAATCGGACGGCTTTCGCGATTTCATCCGGCGCGCTGGGCTTTTCCAGCAGATTGATACGGCTCTGCCGATCGAAGTCCACTTCCGTTTGATCTCCGCTAATCGTCGTTAACCCCGGCGCGATACCACAGACGCGGATACGCGGCCCCAGTGACATAGCGGCCATTTCCGTCAATCCCTTCAAACCAAACTTGCCGATCGAATATGAGAAATAGTCCGGATTCGGACTGAAGACTTTATTGTCCAACATATTGATGATGCAGCCCTCCCGGTCATCGGGCAATGCTTCCGCAAAGGCTTTCGTAAGAAGCGCGGGCGCGCGCAGATTGACGTCCAACTGCCGCTGCCATTGCGCCGCATCCAAGTTCGTCAGCCAGTCCGGCTCGAAAAGTGACGCATTGTTTATCAGACAATCGATCGGTCCCGCGTGCGCCACGCAATCCGGTATTAAACGCTCCGTCGCCTCTAGGTCGGACAGGTCGCACCGTATCGTTTCGACCTGTCCGCCACATTCGTTCAATTGGGTGGCCAACGCCTCAGCGGCCGTGCTCGAACCGTTGTAATGAGCAATCACGCGCCAGCAATCGGCCGACAGCGCCCTGACAATGGCAGCGCCGATCCGGATTGCCCCTCCCGTCACCAAGGCCGTCTTCATTAAATCTCCGTCTGCATTGATGCAGTGAATCGGTGGCAGCCTATAAGGCTTCACAGCAGACCGCAATTATTGGAAAGGTCTATTTTGCGCAACCGATACAGGTAGGGATAGCCGGATCCAATTCGATGCGCTTCTTTTCGATATCATCGCCGCACATCAGGCAATAGCTGTAATCGCCATCGTCGATGCGCAACAAAGCAGCATTAATGCGCTGCATCTCGTCCTTGCGGCGGCGTTCAGTCTCTAAGGACATTGCCTGCGTTTGCAAATCGTCCATACGCGAGAGTCGGCCTACCGTCGTCTGATCGAGCACGACCGGCCGCGTATTGTCATGGTGCGCTTCGACTAGTCGCCTCAGCTCAGCCTTGCGCTCGATCATTTGCGTCTTAAGCGCATCGACGTCTATGTCTTTGCGGTCACTCATTGATCCGTTTAAAAAGCGCCCTTAAGGCACCCTCTTAATTGCGACCGTAACATTCTGCTCCCATATCAGAGCGTACGGCAACGGAGAATTGCACATGGCTTCTGCGCTCTCGGAGACAGGGGAAAGCGCCACGGGACACCCGGTTACGCGTCGTCGGACCTTCGCTATCATTTCTCATCCGGATGCCGGTAAGACTACGCTGACGGAAAAACTGCTTCTCTTCGGCGGCGCAATCCAACTCGCGGGCGCAGTTAAGGCGCGTGGCGATCGCCGGCGCGCGCACTCCGACTGGATGAAGGTCGAGAAAGAGCGAGGCATCTCGGTTACCGTTTCGGTAATGACATTCGATTATGAAGAACGCACCTTCAATCTCCTCGACACACCGGGCCACGAAGACTTCAGCGAAGACACCTACCGGACGCTCACCGCGGTAGATTCCGCCGTCATGGTTTTGGACGCCGCGCGCGGCATTCAGCAACAGACACGCAAACTCTTCGAAGTTTGCCGCCTTCGCGATGTACCCATCGTCACCTTTATCAACAAAATGGACCGAGAGGCGCTCGACCCATTCGACCTTTTGGACGAAATCGAGCAAACGCTAGCCCTCGATGTGACGCCCGCATCGTGGCCAATCGGCATGGGCCGCAACTTCCTTGGTTGTTACGACATCCTGCGGGACCGGCTGCTTCTTACCGAACGCAGCAAGGGAGAGACAATCGACGACGGTGTGCCCTGTGAAGGCCTGGACGACCCGAAGCTTGACGAACTCTTGCCGGCAGACGCGGTCGCCAAACTCCGGGAAGAAGTTGAAATGGCGCGCGGCCTTTGTCTTGATTTCGATCTCGATGCGTATCGTGAAGGTACGTTAACTCCGGTCTATTTTGGGAGCGCCATCAACAACTTCGGCGTTCGCGAACTACTCGACGGAATTGGCACTTACGCACCATCGCCACGCCCACAACCAACCGCGGCACGCGAAATTGCACCCGATGAAGAGAAGGTCAGCGGGTTCGTTTTCAAGGTTCAGGCGAACATGGACGCGAAACATCGCGACCGCATCGCCTTCGTC
>DJKK01000056.1 GCA_002434595.1 Alphaproteobacteria bacterium UBA6544
GTAGAACACCAATTCCTAACGGAAAGACCGTACCCCTACTGGCCCACACTCGGCAAGACCGCCTCAATCTCAGCCATAACCACATCGCGACTTGCGGGAACGGTAGTGTCGGGATGGAATGGCCCGAATTCGCCGGCATCATTGTCGAAGTAACGCCCGGACGCCTGTGTAAATTCTTCCGACACTGCGGCTCGGCAAATGATATCCGAGCCGATACGGATATCGCCGCCTGCCGTGCCAACCTCCTCTTTCACCATCTTGGTACCAAGGAGCGAGCCTGGATTCAGCACAATAATCGCAGGTCTATCTTGGCCGAGCGACCGTGCCGCTTTCCGACGCGCGCCCGCACGTCTTTGCCACCTCGACAAGCTTCGCCGGGTTACGCCCTTGCAGCAGGACATGATTCCCATGCGATACCAGTATCTTGGCCAACTCCAGCCCGAACCCATCAGTCCCACCTGTCAAAAAAATTTTATTGACCATTAACAGAACTCCTCAAATTGCTCCGCGGATCTCGGGTGCAATGCTGTGAATTGCGTCGCTAAACGCGATCTGTCCGTATACTGCCGTGGATGGTAGAAAAGAATCATGGCTGAAACTCTACACGAGAACTTAATCGGCGAGGACCTGCGGTTCACGCACCCGGACTGGGGCGATATCTATGTACGTAACAAGCGGCCAGCGAATGTCACATCTTTCGCGCCGGACCGCATCGTCGTCCTGCAGCATGGAGCGACCTACGGCAGCACCGCATTCGATGTGCCGGTCGGCGGCCTATCCTGGATGGATTACCTCGCGGCCCGTGGCTTCGATACATATTGCCTGGACCTTCCGGGCTACGGTTACTCAGATCAACCGCCCCAAATGGACGAACCGGCGGAAGCGAACCCGCCCTTCATGAGAACAACAAATGCCGCAAATTGTCTGGGGTTCGTTTGCGACCGCATCCGCGAGCACCGGGAAGCTGCACGTTTGTGCCTGATCGGGCATTCTTGGGGCACGGCGATCGCCGCCCTCTATACCTCCGAACACAACGACCACGTCGAGCGGCTGGTGCTCTATGCGCCCATCTGGCTGCGCACCGGCGGAGAAAAGTCTCCGGTGCGCGTGGACGGCGAGGTGGGGGCCTATCGCACCGTGACCCGCGAGGCTACCCTGACCCGCCGTCAGGAAGGCCTGAACGAGGCGCAGAAACTGACGGTCATGCCGAAAGAATGGTTCGAGCAGTGGTGGGACGCGGTGACCGAAGCCCAGCCGGGGGGTGGCGGCGAGACCATTCGGGCGCCCAATGGCGTCGTGCAGGACGGTCAGGAATACTGGCAGGCCGGAAAGCCGGTCTACGATCCGGCCCAGATTTCAGTGCCCACCCTCGTAACGGTTGGCGAGATGGACAGGGATACGCCGGTCTATATGGCGCAAACCCTGTTTCCATTGTTGACCGGCGCGCCCTGGCGGCGCCTCGCCGTCCTTAGCGGCGGCACCCACACCATCCTGATGGAGCGCCATCGAATGCTGCTGTTCCGCAGCGTACAGCAATTCCTCGAGGAAGCGCCGCCTGCGGCCAACGCATCAACATAAAGCCTGTTAAGAACCAACGTTCTCGCGACCGTGAGGTTCACCGAAATCTATCCGGGGCCCAGCCGGCACGATCCGTGTCGGATTTACAGATTCATGACTACCGTAATAATGCGAACGGATATGGTCGAAGTTGACCGTCTCTTTGATGCCGGGATACTGGTATAGCTCGCGGGTATAGGCCCAGAGATGGGGATAGGCGACGAGCTGGCGGATATTGCATTTGAAATGCCCGACATACACCGGGTCGAACCGGACCAAAGTCGGGAACAGCCGCCAATCGGCTTCCGTAATCCGCTCACCGATAAGGTAACGCTGGCCGGAAAGACGCTCTTCAAGGCTGTCGAGCCGGGCGAAAAGCGCAGCAACCGAGAGGTCGTAGGCCTCCTGTGACTTTGCGAACCCTGTTTTATACACACCGTTGTTCACATCGTTGTAAACGCCGTCATTTATAGCATCGATCTCTGAACGCAGATCGGCCGGGTAGTAATCGGCTGTATTTCCCGTAATCGCGTCAAAGGCGACGTTGAACATCCGGATGATCTCGGAGCTTTCGTTGGAAACAATCGTGTTCTGCTGCTTGTCCCACAGGACCGGCACACTAGCACTGCTCGTCACCTTCCGGTCCGCGGCGAGGTAGACTTCGTACATCGCCGCCTTACCGAGCACCGGGTCGCCCGTAGCACCCGGGTACGTGTCGGTCAGCTCCCAACCCATCTCGTACATCAACGGATGCACCACCGATACGCTCACGTGATCCTCCAGCCCCTTCAATATTCTGAAGATCAAGGTGCGGTGTGCCCAAGGACAGGCGTAGGAGACGTAGAGATGATAGCGGCCACTTTCCGCCTTAAAACCACCGTCGCCGGAAGGCCCCGGCGCGCCGTCAGCCGTGATCCAGTTACGAAATGCCATGTCCTTGCGGACAAACGACCCGTCAGTGCTCTGGACTTCCGCGCGGCGGTCGACCCATGCGCCTTCAATCAATGTCTTCATTCTCGTTTTCCCGAAAACTTGTGCCTGGCGCTATACCGGCCGTTGAAGGAAAATCTCGGCCGCTTATCGTGCACGGTCAATGAGCCGCAATCCGACAAACTCAACGAAGGAAAGCGTTCCCTATAAGACCGAGAACCATAAAAAAACAAACCGACTCGGTACCGTCCGTCACGATCCGTATGCGGCTATCTCCAACAGCTTGTGCGAGCGGGACCACGTCGCGCACGAGATAAAATGTCTCAATGAAACCAATATCTGCCGAATTGGCGGGCCGCAGTGAAATCATAACACCATCATAGACCGGATCTAGAGCTGTGTCCGTTCACTCTCACGGCGCCGGCAACCGGTCAGTCGCCACGCGGTCCTAGCTTTACGCCGACCATCTCCTCATAGAGCGTGATCAGAGAGCTGCCATCCTTTTTATTGAGACCGGCAGCGCGCGCCATCTGGTAGACCTGTTGCGAGGCGGCGGCCATGAACATCGGCACGCCGAGTGCCTTGGCGAAACCCGTTTCCAGTTCCTGATCTTTATAGGAGATATCGATTGTGCCACCAGGTGAGAAATCCCCATTGAGGTAGCGTGGTGCGGCCGCTCGGAAACTGTCCGAATTGCCGGTACTGACGCTGATAACGTCGACCATCTGTTGCGGGTCGAGCCCTGCCTTAGCGCCAAGCGCCATCGCTTCCGCGATCACTACCTTCGTCACCTGGGTGATCATGTTGTTGCAGAGCTTCATCGCTAGGCCATGTCCAATCTCACCCATATGGAAGACGTTCGCGGACATCGCGTCAAAATACGGCCGGCAGGCTTCAACCACGGCGCCGTCACCGCCGACAATGATCGAGAGATCGCCAGAAACCGCACGCGGCACGCCGCCGCTGACCGGCGCGTCGAGCATCTTGATGCCCTTTTCCGCTAAGATATCGTGCATTTCCTTAACCGCGAGCGGGTCGATCGTCGCACTACAGACAAAAATATCGCCTGCCTGCGCTCCCTCAATAATCCCGCCATCGCCAAGCACGACCTCACGCACCTGCGCCGTTGTCTCGACGATGCAGATAACGGTTGACGCCCCTTGTGCCACGCCAGCCGGCCCGTTCGCAATCTTTGCGCCAAGACCCGCAAAGCGTTCATTCCTCGCCGGGTCGATATCGTAGGCAACCATATCGAAGTCGGCTTTCAGCAGGTTAGCGGCCATACCGCCGCCCATCATACCCATGCCGATGAAACCTATGGTCTTATTGCGATCGCTCATGAAAGCCCCCCTGTTACGTCGATGGTCAATCCAGTCACAAAATCCGCGTCGCTCGACAACAGGAAAGCGATGACGCCCGCCTGATCACGTGCGGTTGCAATGCGTTTTAACGGGACCTTCTCGATTTCCGCTGCCTGGCTTTCGGAACTCCGTTTCTCCCAATGGGGCATCAGGCGTTCCGTTAGCGTCAAACTCGGCGCAATCGCATTAACGTTGATGCCGTATTGCCCCAACTCGAGCGATAGTTTGCGAGTCAGCGCAATGATGCCGCCCTTCGCCGTCGCATAGGCCGAACTACTGGAAACGCTCAAGCCACGTCCGGCAATCGATGCAAGATTGACGATCTTGCCGCTACCCGCCGTCTTCATACCGGGAATAACGGCATTGCAGAAAAGGAAGGTCGCATCGAGATTGAAGTCGAGCAGCTTCTTCCAGTCGTCGAAACTCATGGCGTCGATGGGTATGCTCGGATCCTCGACGATGGTGCTGCCCCCTACGGCGTTTACCAGCAGGTCGATGTTCCCGTACTGCGCTTCCACATCCGCGACGAGGGCACGTACTGCGATCTCATCCGTCGCGTCGACGCGGCGCCCGTCAGCGGTACCAGCGGCACCCGCCAAACCCTCCGCCATCTTGTCCAACCGTGCTTGATCAACTTCAACTGCAACAACGGTCGCGCCTTCGTTTACCAAAATATCCGTCGTCGCACGACCGATACCGGCGCCCGCCGCGGTGATCACAGCTGTCTTACCTATGAAACGCATTTTACACTCTCCGCTACGCTACCGTTTATCGACCAATCGGGTCGCTTTCGAATGCTTCGCCGGGTCGTAGATGTCGCTGGCTTGAACGAACTCGATCCGGGGTCGGATACGCGCGGCGCTCTGTGCCGCCTCGGTCACGGACGCCGCGAGAGCCTCTCGATCCGTACGTGGGCTGGCAATTCGGACAATCATCTCGTCCATCGAAAACGCATCGCTCTCGTCCTGACGCGTCAAGACGACCTGGAACTCGTCAACATTCGGTACCGCGGTCAGGGATTCGAGCAGGACTGTCGGGTTGATCAGCATGCCCTTCACCTTCAACAGGTCTTTCGTGCGGACGATCGGCGGGACAATCCGGTCCCCGGTGCACCCGCAATGGGGACAGGGTTCGTGGGTCAGACTGACGATGTCGCCGACCAGGTATCGAACAAGGCAGGTTCCGCGCCGATTGAGTTGTGTAATCGCGAGCGCGCCGCGCTCGCCATCTGGGAGGCGTCGCCCCGTATCCGGATCGACCACCTCTTGGAACAGAAGGTCCGGCGCGGGATTGTGCCAGTCACCGTCCTCATGGCATTGCGCCATGCCGCCGGCCTCGGTCGAACCGTAACGATCGAAGATAATCGGGTTTTCAACGCCGTGCTCGCGCAGACGCTGGCGAATATCTTCGCGCATCTCAGGGGTGCTGGCCTCCCCGGTCACGCCGCACATACGGACACAGGAGAAATCCGCGCCAAGTTCGGTCGCCCGAATGATGGTCCGGCGCACAAAACTAGTGATACCCCAGAGCACGGTCGCACGATGACGCTCAACCATGCCCACAGCTTCGTCGAGTGAACGGTGCATGTTGAAGTCGCCGAACGGCGCCCCGGTTAGCGCCGCCGTAATCGTGGCGCCGGTTGCGTAAGCATTCATCGGCGAACGCATGAAGGCCCCCATCGGCGCCGGCGTGAGGGGAAACAGGTTCATAAGAATGTCGTCTTCGCGGATACCGGAAATTTCGCCAACACGCTTAGCCAACCCGAGATAGGCGACATAGTCGTGCGTCGTCACATAGAGCGGTGTCGGCTCGCTGGTCGTTCCAGTGGTATAGTTCACTTCCCAGAGTGTGCGTTCATGGAGAGACAGATCGGGACACCGCAGCCGGAACGCCTCCGGGTCGTTCATCAGGTCCTGCTTTGGCGTGAGCGGGAGGCGTTCCAGGTCGTCGATATTGCGTATTGTTGTCGGATCGACGCCATGCTCCGCCCAGCGCCGGCGATAGTACTCGTGCCCTTCCGCGCAGAGCGCAACCTGTTCCGCAACGAGTTGGCTCTGCACCTCGCGGATTTTTTCGATCGGTTGGCGAAGAAAATCCGTCATCGCGCAAAAGCCCCTTCCGTCTCGTTGATCATCTTCTGAAAGACATCGGCCGCCTTCGGAATATCGTTAATAGCGCCCGCCGCCTGTCCCGTGGGAAAATTGGCGATCTCTGGCATACCGACCGCCTTGGCCGGCGCTACCAGTTTCTCGACACGCATACGCTGCCACGGCATCGGAAGCAGTTCGTTGTCTCGGCCGTGCCAACGGGACGTAAACTCGTTCTTCAATACACGGCTCGGCTTGCCTGTGTAACAGCGCGATACGATCGTCCCGGTCTCGTCCGCCTTGAGAATACCTTGCTTGTGCGCTTCGGGCGCCGTCGCCTCTTCAGTCGCGATGAAACGGGTGCCGATCCACGCACCTTCTGCGCCTAACATCATACCGGCGGCAATGCCCCTGCCATCGATGATGCCGCCGGCGGCGAGTACAGGAATGCTCACCGCATCAACCACGCCCGGCACCAGTACCATGGTCGTGACGGTGCCGACATGTCCGCCCGCTTCCATTCCTTGCGCGACGATGATGTCAACACCCATGTCTTCCAATCGTTTCGCATGGCGCACGGCACCCACCATCGACATGACTTTCGTGCCCGCCGCATGACACTCCTCGACAAGCCAACGCGGCGTGCCAAGTGCGGAGACCATGAGCGGAACCTTCTCTTCAAGCGTGACCTCGACCTGTGCGCGCGCTAACTCGATGGTCAGCGGCGGGGGTGGATTGCCCTTCAGGCCCTCCACTTTCGGCATCAGATTTTCGAGGAATTCCGGAAACGGCGGCACTTCACGGGCACTCAAATCCTCCGGAATGTCCCCCGGTATCAACAGATCGACACCGAAAGGCTTATCCGTGATTTCCCGCACGGCGCGAATCTCCGCCCGAAGTTCATCGGGCGTGCAGAACGTGGCGCCGAGAACGCCGCAGCCGCCGGCTGCCGATATGGACGCCGTCAAAGGCGCCATCGTAACGCCGCCCATTCCGGCCGCGAAGATTGGATACTCGATCCCGAGCATGTCGCATATCGATGTGTGCAGGGTCATGGGTTTGTCTCCTTCAGTCCGTCCGACGCTTCAACATCACGATCTTGTCAATCTCGAAGACCGTTTCGTCGTTCTGATTGAGGACGTGGTCGCGGAACGTCACGATCCCCTTTTCCGGTGTCTTGGTCTCCCGCTTGGAGACGACCTCGACCTCCGTGCGGATCGTATCGCCGGCCCGCACCGCGGCCAGAAAACGACCGCGTTCGACAGACATCAGCGAGATTACCGTGTCGCGGAACAAGGCTTCGGTCATAGCCGTCGATACCGACATGGTGAAGGCACTGGGTGCGATCCGGCCGCCGTACTGCGTGCGTTTTGCATACTCCTCGTTGATGAAGAGCGGTACGTGATAGCCGACGAAGGCGCAGAACAGCGAGAGATCTCCTTCCGTCACCGTACGGCCGTAGGTCTCGTATCGCTTGCCGACCTCGAAATCTTCCCAATACATAGACATCTCGCTCATCCCCTCGGTACGATCTGATAGATATGAAACCCTTCGAGCACAGTCTCGTCGCGCTGGTTGATCATCGCCGTCGCGAAGCGCACAAACCGCCGTTTGCCCTCCTGCCAGATCTTCTCCACCGTCAGCTCCGTCCGGATCGTGTCGCCGACGGTGACCGGCTTGAGAAACCGGCTCCCCTGTTCGATGAAAACGAAGCCATCGATCTGAAAACTTGCATCCGAACCACCAAGCGCCGTCATTCCGGCGAGCAAGAGCCCGTGCGCAAGCGGTGCGCCGAACTTGGTGGATTTGGCGTACTCGACGTCATAGTGGATCGGGTGATTGTCGCCTGTAAGGCCGGAGAAGAAGAGAAAATGCGCATCGGTCAGCGTTTTCGAAGGCATGCTGAACACCTGTCCCTCTTCAATTTCCAACGCCTGCTCCATACCTACTCCTCTCGCTCGCCAAATGGTCGACCAACACGAACTGACCGACGGAACACGTTTTCCCTACCCATCAAACTGGGCCGACGATATGTAGGCGGCTAGGGGAATGCCTTCAAACGCGCTCGGTTCGGCTTAACGCAATACCTGATAGACCGCATCCGCTGCATCGAGGAAACGATCGTCCTGGCCGGCATGCCCGACGACCTGCAGGCCGATCGGCAATTCTTGCGGACCGGTATAAAGCGGCAGGTTAATCGCCGGACCGTGCAATCCGGTCCAAATTCTATTGAACGGCGGCTCGCCGATCGTGGTTAGGTCCGCCGGTGCCTCGGCGGGCGCACTCGGGGTGATCAACACATCCCAGCCCTGCAGCGACCCCGCGTACTGCCGGCGGTAATCGCCGAGTTTGGCCAATCCCGCCTGATACGCTGCCGGCGTCACCTTCAAGCCGTTCGGCACCCGGTTGTTCCGCATGTTGTCGCTCAACAGTTCCGGAAAATTCAACCATTCGTATGCGAGCGTACGCGAAATTTCGTAACCGGAAACGGCATCGAAACCTTCGATCGCCAAATCGAAACCGTCGGGCAGATCAAAGTCCGCAACCACAGCGCCAGCAGTCTCCAAGTCCCGCGCGGCACTCAGCAGGCATTCCTGCGTCGCGTCGTCGGCAAGATGCCAGTTGGGCGTTTGGCACACGCCGATGCGGAGATCGGCGATCGCCGCCGTTTCGATCGGGCGATAGGGCGCATGGGTAAGCACGGCACGCATTAAGGCCTGGTCCGCCATCGTTCGGCTCATCATCCCGAGCGTATCGACGCTGCGGGTGTTGTCATGCACACCGAGAGGATTGTAGTCGCCATAGGTGGGCTTGTACCCAATGCAGCCGCAAAACGCGCCAGGCCGGACAATAGAGCCACCCGTCTGCGTTCCAAAGGCGACGGCGACCATATAATCCGTGACCGCGGCGGCTGAACCACTTGAGGAACCGGCAGGCGAGTGTGCCGGGTTATGAGGGTTCTTGGTCTTGCCCGGACGTTGGGCGGCGAACTCGGACGTGACCGTCTTACCGAGCACGAGCCCACCGGCGCCCCGCACCAGCGCAACACAAGGTGCATCGGTGCACGGCCGGTTGTCCTTGTGAATCGGAGAGCCATGGGTCGTCGGCATGTCCCGCGTATCGATGATGTCCTTCACGCCCACAGGCACCCCGTGAATCAGTCCTTTGGACGGGCCCCCATCAAGTATCTTAGCGGCTGCAATCGCCGCATCGGGGTCGAGATACTCCCACGCACCGACTTGTTCTTCGCGGGCATCTATCCGTTCGAGTAGGGCGCGCGTTACCGCCTCGCAGGTGGTTTCACCGGCTTCGATTGCGGTCGCCGTTTCAACGGCACTGAGTTTGATGAGGTCCATATGCCAATTCCCGCTTCCGATTCTTAATCGCTGGAAGTAACGATAGGCTTCGACCTCGCCGCGATAAGCTTAGCAATACAAACGACTCTGTATCGTGAACGGTCCGAACGCTTACGCGCACAAATTAGTCGACCTTTGCGGCAACCGCTTCGATTTCAATCTCAATTCCGGGACGGGGAAACGGTCCCACGACGAGGAGTGTTGCGGGCGGCGCATGATCTCCCATCTTTTCCAGGCGAATTCGCTGAAAATCCTCGAGAATTTGCGCATTGGTCACGAAGACACTGAATTTAATCACCTCGTCGAATGTCATACCCGCGGCTTCGAGAATGATACGAAGACGTTCGAATATCACCTCGACCTGTTCTGCCGGAGAGTCGGGTATCGATCCGTCCAAACGTTGGCCAACCTGTCAGTTGCTGAAGAGGAGCCGCGAATTGGCAGGTATCTCCGCGCCATGTGCGGCGTTGTTGATATTAGCAAAAATTTGTTCGTTCAGCGTATGTAAGACCGCCATGTTAATCTCCTGCATCAGAATTTTCGTCACCTCGCGCGCCAGGCGACTAAATCGCCCAAATAAACTATTGGTTTCTATGGTATCGAGATAACTTAAACTTACCGGCACCAAATAGACGCTCACGGAATGTCACAATGAATGACATCGTACACCCCAGCCAATGCTGGGAATGCAACGCATACTGCGGTTCGCTGATAACCATGCGGGACGGCAAGGTTGCAAAGATCGGACCCAATCCGGAGCATCCCGGCTCAAAAGGCGCATTTTGCGTAAAAGGCATCCGCGCGGTTCGAGAGTGGACCGAAAACGAGAACCGCCTGTTGCATCCAATGCGCCGCGTCGGATCACGCGGAAGCGGCGAATGGGAGCAGATTTCCTGGGACGACGCTCTCGACGAGATGGCGGACCAGCTTGCCGCCGTGCAATCGGAACACGGCCCCCATGCCATCATCGGTGCGGTTAGCGGCGCTGCTTTCAGCCGCGGCGCCGTCATGGCCCTCCTCATGCGCTCAATAGGGTCACCTAACTGGATGATCAACCAGGACCTCTGTGGCGGCTGCCAGGCGCTCAGCGAAAAATTGACCGGCACGCCTATGAAGAATGGCGAGGATATCGACAACGCACGTACCGCTATGCTCGTTGGCCGCAATCCCTATGCAGCCGATCCTGGACAATGGCAATCGCTAAAGGCCCTGAAAACGCGTGGGGGGCGGATAATTGTTATCGACCCCATGCAAGGCCCTGCCAGCGGGCTCGCCGATATCTGGCTCAGGCCGCGCCCGGGGACGGATGCCGCACTCGCTCTATCGGTAGCGCATATGCTGATTTCTTGGGGCAAATACGACACCGGCTTCGTCGCGGACTGGTGCCACGGCTTCAACGCCTACAAAGAACGTGTCGACCGGTATCCACCATCGGTTGCGTCGGAGTTGACCGGCGTTCCTGCGGAGACGATCATCGAGGCCGCCGAAACCTATGCGGACGGACCCTCAGTATTCGTGCCCGGTCACGGAATCGATGCGTTCAGTGCCGGCGTGCAAACTTTTCGGGCATTCGACTGTCTTGTCGCAATCAGCGGCAACCTCGACCGTCTGGGTGGCAACCGGATGGCGAAGAAACCTAAAGGTTTCCGAAACTATCTGGACTTAATTCACGACCCGCAGTTCCGCCTCCCACTTGACGTCGAAAAACGCACAATCGGCGCGGACCGCTTCCCGCTCTGGGCGGGGCCAGAAGGCTGGCAGACCGCGTGCCATAACCCGTCGGTGATCGAGGCGATGCTCACCGGCAACCCCTATCCAATCCGGGCGATGTATGTCAGCGGTGTTAATATCGTCGTGACCTATCCCGACGCCGCCCGCACCATCGAAGCGATGAAGTCGCTCGAATTCGTGGCCGTCGCAACCCAGAACATGAACCCAACAGCGGCCTACGCGGACATCGTGCTGCCGAAGACCACCACCTTGGAAGAAGAAGAGGTCCAACTAATCGGGAGCGGACCCTGTATCGCGTATACCCATCCAGTTCAGGAATCGCGCGGCGAGACGCGCTCCGACCTCGAAATTGCGCTAGCACTCCGCGACAAACTCGGTGAGCGTAATGCCCTGATACAGGATTTTCTGCCGTGGACCGACCAACGCGCATTCAATGAATATCTGCTGGGGGACAGCGGCATCGATATCGAAACCTTGCGCGCGGAGGGCTTCCAGACGTTTCCCTACGACCTTGGGGCATTTGGCGACGACAGTTTTGCGACGTCAACGGGCAAGGTCGAACTCTATTCCGAGCGCCTCGATGCCCTCGGGCTCGACCCTTTGCCCGACTACGTAGCGCCGAGCGCCGATGCAGCCGATGCCGCGGAAAGTACAGCTTTTCCGCTCTTACTGCTCACCGGGCTTCGGGAGAAAACCTATCATCATTCCCGCTTCCGAGACCAAGCATGGGCACGCAAGGTTTCTCCGGACCCTTTGATCCACATTCACCCGGAAACCGCGTCCGAACACGCGATCGCTGATGGCAAGTGGGTTACCGTGCACACATCCGGGACGAACACCGGCTGTCGGGCGAAGGCGCAGGTGTCGGAAGCTGTGCCAAAAGGCGTCGTGGCCACTGGGATGGGTTGGTGGGACCCGTTTTCCGGGGACACCGAACGCGGCGCCCGCGACATCAACATCAATGGCGCGATGTCCTATGGCGGTCCTTGGGATCCGGTTACAGGATCGCCGGATTCTCGTGGGCGCCGCTGTAAACTGGCTCCGGCCGCCTAAATCGGAAGGTTGTCGACTCGTTCATTGCTCCCGCCAGCAATTCGAATGATCGAACGCGCGCTTTATGGTCCCAGATTGCGGCCGCAACCATCAATTCGTCGGCGTTGGTCTCCTCGATAAGCGTATCCAGCTTCCCCTTGATCGTCTCCGCGGACCCATAGAACGAACAGCCCAACATCGAGGAGGCATGCGCCTTCTCCATTGGGCTCCAGAATTCCTCTATATCGTCGATCGGCGGTGGCAACAGGCCGCGCGTGCCGCGCACCATGCGGGTAACGTTTTGCTGCGGCGAAGTGAACAGGCGCTTCGCCTCTTCCTCTGTATCCGCGACAATTACATTGCAGCCGACCATTACATAGGGTTTGTCCAATTGCGCTGACGGTTCGAACCGTTCGCGGTAGACGGCAATCGCCTGCATCAATGCCTGTGGTGCGAAATGCGAGGCGAACGCGTAAGGCAGGCCAAGCATTGCAGCAAGCTGAGCGCCGTAGAGGCTGGAGCCCAGAACCCACAACGGCACATTGGTATCCTCACCGGGGATTGAATGAATCACTTGATCCTCACGTGGCGGCCCAAGCAGCGCTTGAAGCTCGAGCACGTCCTGCGGAAAACTCTCCGACGCTTCTGGGCCGCGCCGCAGTGCCATCCATGTGCGTTGGTCAGTCCCGGGCGCCCGTCCTAAGCCAAGGTCGATACGCTCCGGAAACAACGTCGCCAATGTGCCGAATTGCTCAGCAATGACCATGGGCGAATGGTTCGGCAGCATGATGCCACCTGCACCTACACGGATATTCTTCGTCCCCCCTGCGACATGACAGATACAGACGGCGGTCGCCGCACTCGCGATACCCGCGAGGTTGTGATGCTCGGCAAGCCAAAAGCGCGTGTACCCCGCCGCTTCGGCATGTTGTGCGAGATCAAGCGCGTTCGACAGCGCATCGGCCGGTGTAAATCCTTCACCAATATTGGCGAGATCGAGAACGGAGAGTTTTACCATGACGTCTGTCAATCTAATCTGTGAGCGGCCCCAATCCAGCAAGCTCAAAGGAATTTGGTCTTACTCGTCGCCCGGCCCGCCGTAGCGCTGCATTGGGGTCCTGCGCTCGCATTAAATAATCGTCCCGCTGCGGCTTGTAAACCAACCATGCCACGGCCAAGGCTTCAATAGGATCATCCTCCATCCAGTCGACAAGAATGCCCGCAACCGGCCAAGAGACCCCGTTTATCAGCTTCATACCAGCCGAATGCACCGGTCCCGCGCTCATCAATGCCAGCGCACCGGGACCGAGTGTCGGATCTGTAATATTTTGACTGGGTTTAGCACCAACCCCCGCTTCCGCATAGGTGCAACGCGCTGCCACCGCTCCCACAGAAGAATTGTGCCAATGCCTTGCCAGTCGAAACAATTTTTTCCAATGCACTGGTTAATAGTTCCGGCAGGAAAGAGTTTCAAACCGGCTGTCTGTGTGAGATGAGTTGATCTTTCAAACATTCGTAAGAATTCATGCCGACAGCCAAGAGACAAAAGAAGCCCCACCGGCGCGAAACGATTATAGAGGCAGCTTCGGCATTATTCGCGCGCAACGGCTACGACGGCACGTCAATGCGAGATATCGCCGCCGAAAGCGGCATCCTGGCGGGCTCACTTTATTACTACTTCGCTTCGAAGGAGGAGATGTTTGCCGCGGTCCACGAACAAGCAATCAATCGCCTTTGCACCGGCACGATACAGGCCATCAAACCCGCCGCAGACCCCTGGACCCGTTTGCAGCAGGCATCGGAAGGATATCTGACGACGATGCTATCGAGCGCCACGCAATCCAGCCTTATCATTACGGAGTTCCCACTCCGGCGTTCCGGAAAACTGCGCGCCAAACTCGTGACCGACAGACGGCGGTTCGAAGCGATCTTCAGCGAAATAGTCGATGCTCTGCCATTGGCCCCGGATGTCGATCGAAGTTATTGGCGTCTCGCACTGCTCGGTATGTTGGCCTGGACGCATGTCTGGTACGACAACAAGGGCGACAGCCCGAACCAGGTCGCCCAACAATTGGTAGACCTGCTCAAGGAACGTACCGCGACCCCATAACCCGACGATCGCAAACTCTGAGACACGTCATTAAAACGAAGCTCTCATAAATTCTAACGGTCGTTTGATAAAACTTTCTGAACTTTATAAACTGCGCGCACTGTATTGCTGCACATCCCATGTCGCGTCACACTTGCCGACGGAGAATGCGCATAGGGCCAACAAAATTGATGAAGGAATCGGCCATCGTCATGAGTACTGAGCAACATTACGACGCAATTGTAATTGGCGCCGGCGTCTGCGGCATCTATCAGATCAAGCGCCTGACCGAACTCGGTATGACGGCAACCGTCCTGGAACTCGGCGGTGACCTGGGAGGAACCTGGTATTGGAACCGCTATCCAGGCTGCCGATACGATTCGGAAAGTTATACCTACGGCTATTTCTTCTCGCAGGAACTGTTCAACGAATGGCATTGGGTCGAGGCATACTCACCGCAGCCGGAGAACCTAAGATACCTCAACTATGTGGCGGACAAGTTCGATCTACGCCGGCATATGCAGTTCAATGTCCGGGTAGGGTCAGCCCATTGGGATGAGAAAGAAGATCTCTGGCGGCTCGGGCTAGACGACGGACGTGAACTCAGTTGTCGGTTTCTAATCATGGGAACCGGCCTGCTCTCGCAGCCGACGATGCCCAATATCGACGGGATCGACGATTTCGAGGGTGATTCCTATCACACGTATTACTGGCCGCACCAGGAAGTCGACCTGGCCAAACGGCGGGTGGCTGTCATCGGAACTGGAGCAACGGCAATCCAGGTCATCGGCGAGATCGCCGACAAGGTGGGTGACCTCAAGATATTTCAGCGCCGGGCGAATTGGGCGGCACCGCTCAACAACTACAAGATTGATGATGCCAAAATGGCCAAGCTTCGCGCGCGCTATGAAGAAATACAGGCGGATTGCGCGAAGTCGCCCGGAGGTTTCGAACATCAGCCCGACCGTCGCGGATTCTGGGAGGTGGGCCGAGAAGAGCGGATCAAACTGTGGGACCGCTTGTACGACGAGCCCGGCTTCGGCATCTGGCTGCAGAATTTCCGTGAAATCTTCACCGATGAGGATGCGAACGCGGAATTGTCGGAATACATCGCAGACCGTATCCGCCAACGGGTTAAGGACCCGGTCACCGCTGAGAAACTGATCCCGAAGGATCACGGCTTTGGCGTGCAGCGGGTACCCCTCGAGACCAATTACTACGAGGCCTACAACCGCGACAACGTCCAGCTAATCGATATCTCAGAAACGCCGATCGAGCGCGTTACGACAACAGGCATCAAGACCTCGGAGGCGGAATACGAATTCGACCTTATCATCTATGCGACAGGGTTTGACGCGATCACAGGTGCTTTCGATCATATCGATATTCGCGGAACCAACGGCCAGAAACTCAAGGGAAAATGGGACAGCGGAGGCATTCAGACGTATCTCGGAATTTTCGTGCATGGATTTCCGAACATGCTGATGCCCGCGGGCCCACAAAGCGGCTCCGCATCCTCCAATTACCCGCGCGGAATTGAGAACGGCGTCAATTGGGTGACCGCCCTCCTCGAATACGCACGGGCACGCGATATAAAACGCGTCGAAGCTGGCGCCGAAGCCGAGCGCGAATGGACCGAACATGTCGTCCAGATGTACTCGATGATGCTGATGCGGAAGGCCCGATCCTGGTTTACCGGATATAACTCGAACGTCGTGGGGCACGAGTACGGCAATCCGCGCTATCTCGTCTATAACGGCGGCGCACCGAAGTACGTCCGCCGAATAGACCAGGTGGCCAGTGACGGCTATACAGGTGTCGAGATGGACGGCGAGCGCGCGGCCGCGTCGTAACAAGACGGGAAACACGGTGGCAGTAGACAAGTCGGATTGGGTTGCCGGAAAGATTCTGGCGAAGCAAGCGGCGAAGAGCGGCGAAGCGCCCTTCATGCAATTCGAAGACGGCCGGATGCACACCTATGGAGAAGCACACAGGCTCTCCAACCAGGTGGGCAACGGTTTCGCGGCGGCCGGCGTCGACTTCGGCGAGAATGTCGCCGTCATGATGAACAACTGCCTCGAATATCTTTGGACCTGGATCGGCCTCGGTCGCCTTGGCGCAATTCCGGTAGCGATCAACACAGCGCTTCGGGGCACCTTCCTGACCCATGTCTTGACCAACACCGGATGCCGTATCGGCGTATTCGACCCGGATTATCTCGATTGGCTCGTCGATATCGAGGACGACGTGCCCGACCTGCAGACGGTCTACGTGTTCGGCGAAGGCCCAGTACCCGCCTTCAAGCGGATCGAAATCCGTTCCTTCGACGAAATCCTCAATGGTGCTGAGCACGACATCGACGTCGAGATAAGCTACCGGGACATCGGGACGGTAATGTTCACGTCGGGGACCACCGGTCCATCGAAGGGCGTCTTGATGCCGCACGGGCACCTCTACCTGTACGGCGAATGCATGCGCACGCATATGCAAATCACGCCGGGAGACAAGTACTACATTACTTTGCCGCTGTTTCATGCCCAAGGGCTGCTCATGATGAGCTATGGGACCTTGATTGCCGGCGCGAGCGGCGTATTGACCAAGATTTTCCGGGCGTCGAGCTGGATTGACGATATCCGGAAATACGAGGCGACGTTGACCAATCTCCTCGGCGCGATGAACGACTTCGTTCTGGCGCAACCACCGAAGCCTTATGAAGGTGACAACAAGCTCCGGATGATCAGCGCCATCCCGGTCACAGATGAGACACTGTCGCAGCTCAAGACGCGCTTCAATGTACCGAAGTTCAATGAGCTATTCGGCATGACCGAGTGCAATTTGCCGGTCGCACGTCCCTTCGATGCGCCGGAGGAAGCGGGCTGTTCCGGCAAGGTCTGGGATGACTATTTCGAAGTCATTATTGGCGATCCGGAAACCGACGAAGAGCTGCCCGTTGGCGAAGTCGGCGAAATTCTGGTCCGCCCAAAAGAGCCCTACTGCTTCATGCAAGGCTATAACGGGATGCCCGAGATGACCGTCCAAACATGGCGCAATCTGTGGTTCCACACCGGAGACGCCGGCCGTCAGGACGAACGCGGTTACATTTGGTACATTGACCGGATCAAGGACACGATCCGGCGGCGCGGCGAAAACATATCGTCTTACGAAGTTGAGTCGGTTCTCTTAGAGCATCCAGCCATCGCCGAAGCGGCCGCAGTTGCCGTGAAAGCGGACCAAGGTGGTGAAGACGAAGTGTTGGCCTGTCTCGTTCTCGAACCAGGCGCCGGCGCGCCCGACCCCATGGAGCTCCTTGATTTCTGCGTGCCCCGCATGCCGTATTTCGCGGTGCCCCGCTATATCGACATCGTTGACGAAATTCCCAAGACACCATCCGCGAAGATCCAAAAGAACAAGCTGCGCGAACTTGGCCTCAGCCCGAATAGTTGGGACCGCGAGACTGCAGGCTACAAGCTGACCCGTAAGGGGCGCCTCGCCTAATTTTCTAAACGGGTACTGCCTGCTCAGGCGTGAACTCAAATCCGGTCCGTTTCAGCATACGCCGTTCGGTCGGCGAGAATGCATCCCGGCTGTGCATTGTCGAGGTATTGTCCCACATGACGAGATCACCGACACGCCAGTCGTGGTGATAGAGGAATTCGGGCTGCGTCGCCCATTCGAGAAGTTCGCCCAACAAAGCATCACCTTCCGCTGCGTCCACCCCGTTGATCCCCGCCGTGTGGGCCGGGCTGAGATACAACGACTTGCGGCCGAGCAGCGGATGGGTCCGGACCAGCGGATGCTGGACCGGCGGCTTCATCTGGCGCTGCTCTTCGCTGAGCGTAATGTTCTGCGTCGTCACCGTCTTCTCCACCGAAAAACTCTGCCGCAATCCCGCAATCCGTTGTTTCATTGCCTCGGGCAACGCCGCATAGGCGCCAGCCGTGTCACAGAACCAAGTGCCGCCCCCTTCGTTCGGCACTTCGATGCCGTAAAGCAAGGTCGAGAAGACAGGCAACTCGGAATAGGCCTGATCCGAATGCCACATCAGATCGCCATCTCCAAGTTCGCCAAGATTGCGACCATCTTCCTTGATGTTGGAGATCAACATGATTTCCGGTCGCGTCTGATCGTTGAACTGTGAGCGAAAGTGCACGAAAAGCGGACCGAAACGTTCGGTAAAGGCGACCAGCGCATTGTCGCCTATTTCCTGTCCGCGAAACACCGCGATTTTATGTTCAAGCCAGATGCGCTTTATATCATCGAACTCGGCATTCGACAGGTCACGCGAGAGATCCACTCCGGAGATTTCCACCGCAAAGCTCTGGCCGCGCAATACTGTTTCCATGACTGCCTCTGCCTGACCCTATGGGACCACGTTCTGGGTATAAATCTAACCCGCGCCCCATCCGCCGCCACCGGCAGTTTCGATCCACAGTGCTTCACCCTTCTTGAGGCGGCCCGCGGGCGTCTTTGACGAAAGCGGTGTCCGGCTGCCATCCGTATGCTCGATGGCAAAATTCGCAACACCGCCGTCTCCACCTCCCGCGGCACCCGGCGCGGGGTTGAAGGCGCGCTCATACAGGAGCGAGAACTCGATATCATCGGCGAGCGCCCGAATCACCTTGCGGGCACCCATACCCCCGTCATGCGTTCCCTGCCCACCCGAACCATCGACAAATTCGTACGCCTCGATGCGCAGCGGCAAACCCGCTTCCGCAGATTCACAAGGCAGGTTCATGGTGTTTCCCATGTGAACCCGGTGCCCATCAATGCCAGGCCCTTGTGGCGACGCCCCCATTCCCCCGCCGATTGTCTCCATATGCACGAAGCGCCGGCCACGCTCCGGATCGACGCCGCCAAGCGCAAATACGCCGGCGCAGCCATAGCTGCCGGCAATCGCCCGGCTGGGAATTGCCGGAGCGAGCGCTTCCAGGAGGACATCGACAATGCGGTTAGAGGTTTCCGTATTGGCGGCCACAACCGGTGCAGGATAGACCGGATTGACCAGCGAGCCTTCCGGTGCGGCAATCTCGACCGGACGGTAGGCGCCCGAATTCGGAGGCACCGACCCACCGGCGAGCGCCAGGATCGTGTAGTAGCAGACCGACGCCGTCACCGCGAAAGGCGCACTGACCGGCCCGCGCGCCTGAGGTCCGGTTCCCGCAAAATCAAAACGCAATCGACGCCCTTTCTTTTCAATTGCGACAGAAATGCCGAAATCTTCATTGCCGGAATCTTCACTGTATCCGTCACCGTCGAGATGTTGCGCCGCGCGGTATGTCCCGTCGGGAATTTCATCGAGCACAGCTTCGACCATGCGTTGGCTGTAGTCTTGGGTCTCCGCGAATATCTGGCGCACGGCGGGCCCGCCGTAGCGTGCGATCACTTCCTCCACACGCTCAACGCCACGCGCGTTGCAGGCGGCCTGCGCCCGGAAGTCACCAACCCGGTCGTCGGGAATTCGCACATTGGCAAAGAGAAGCGTCCAGACACCGTCATCCGGTTGCCCTTCCCGCATGATTTTTACCGGTGGCACCCGCAATCCCTCTTTCACGATTTCATCGGTCACAGAGGAGGAGCCTGCCGATGATCCGCCAATATCTGGCCAATGCACGCGGCTGGCGGCGAAGCCCACGACCCCATCTGCATCGAAGATTGGGGTCAACAGTGTCATGTCCGGCAAATGGGAACCGCCGGAATACGGATCGTTGTTGAGAACGGCGTCACCCGGCCGCCACGTCTCAAGCGGGAAAGCGGCCAAGACACCCTTGGCGGAGAACGGCATCGCCCCGAGATGCACAGGAATGTCGTTGCCTTGCGCGACCACATCACCCTTGTGGTCCAAGATCGCACAGGAAAGGTCCGCCGACAGACTGAGGAGCGGCGAAAAACTCGCACGCATCATGACCGATTTCATCTCTTCGCAAATCGCGTAGAGGCCGCCTCGAACCACTTCGAAGGTGACGGGGTCATCATGCAAGATCGACGTATCGGTCATCGGCCTTCTTCCCTATCGCTGAGAATGAGCACACCGGACGGGCGGACTTCCAACGTCTGTCCGAACAAGATGCGGATCGTCGCCCCGAAATCCTCGACGATGAGCGGGCCGTCGAGCGTTGCACCGCTTTCAAGGGCGCTGCGGCGCCACACAGGCACCTTATCGCTCCGGCCGTCACCGTAGTAGATTGCACGAGACCGCGTTGCTTTCGCTACATCGCGCGCTGACGTTTCAGGCCAGCCACCGTCGTGAACGGTACCGTGAGCCACCAGCCGCAGGTTAACCAACTGAACCGTGTGCTCCGAAAGATCGTAACCGTAGGTGTCTCTGTGGGCTGCGCGGAACATCGTTTCAATCTTTGCAATCGATGGCGCTTCTCCAGCGGCAATGGGCAGATTTAGCTCGAACAATTGCCCTTCAAACCGGGCATCGACCGAGCGTTCGAAACGCCACGCATCGACATCATTCTCAGCGTCTATCAGGTCCGCCGCACGTTCCGCCAAATCAGCAAATCCGGCCTCCAAAGCGGTGGCGTCAAATTCAACGAGACGTTTAAGAGAGGTCTGCACCAAATCGTGCCTGACATCGCCCATCATCGTACCAATAGCGCTAAACAAGCCGGGCACCGGCGGCACGATAACGCGCGGCACACCAACTTCGCGGGCGATTTCGGCCGCATGCAGCGGACCCGCGCCGCCGAAGGCGACCAGGCTGAAATCCCGCGGATCCAAACCCCGCCGCAAAGTCGCAAGACGCACCATCTCAGCCATATTCGCCGTTGCGAGACGCAGAATACCGGCGGCGGCACGCTCGACGGACCACTTGAGCGGCAACGCGATATCATGTTCGATCGCGT